>JBBPZJ010000232.1:0-18623 GCA_038199395.1 Chitinophagales bacterium | reverse complement strand
TTAGGAATGGCGGGACATGCCGCCATTATAAGAAGTGACGGAAATGTATATATTCACCTTCATCCTGTCGGCACCTTTTCTATGGCTGCGGAAAAAAACCTGGTAAAAAGAATGGAGGATCCACAAGGTTTGTACAAAACCCCGGATTCTAAAAAATTTTACGACAGCATAAATAATTCAATTAAATTTCTTTCTGCCCTTAGCGACTCTGCAAGGAACAAGGTGCTGATGCAGCAAATGTTAATGCCTGAACAAACCATGCAAGGCATGGAACATGCTAATACCGTCGAGTTTCCATATTCTTTTCCAACAGCAGGAAAGTATCGCGTATGGGTACAGGTAAAGCGAAACGGACAAGTACTTACCGGAGCTTTTGATAAAGTGGTAGAATAGAAACAAAATCGCAGACAGGACTGGAAAAATAAAAACCGCATCGTTTTATAACTTGAATAAGCTTTTTTTCCTGTTTTTTGTCTTTTTAGATAGTTGGTTTTTATCGAAAGTATTTTAGAAGTTTTCTTGCGTATGTTTAATTTTCACTTTTTCTCTCCCGGCACCTGTTTTACCATCCCTCCTAATATTTATCGCTCTCATTCGTCCCCGTTCTTACAGTCTTATCTTTGCTGCCCATGGAAAAGTCAAATTTTATAGATTATATCCGCATTTTTGCCAGGAGCGGACACGGAGGAGCCGGAAGCCGACATTTTATGCGAAATAAATTAACCGCAATGGGTGGACCTGACGGTGGTGACGGAGGACGTGGAGGACACATTATTCTAAGAGGAAATAAGCAGCTATGGACATTGCTGCATTTGAGGTATTACAAAAACGTACTGGCAGAAGACGGCGAGAATGGAAGCAAGAATAACTGCACAGGACGAGAGGGTAAAGATGTGATAATAGAAGTGCCCCTGGGCACAGTTGCAAAAGATGAAGAAACGGGTGAAGTTGATGCCGAAATACTGGAAGACGGACAAGAGGTGATTTGGCTGAGAGGTGGACGTGGGGGTTTGGGTAACTCTAATTTTGCCACACCCACTAACCAGGCACCCGAACATCATCAGCCGGGAGAAGAAGGTGTTGAAGGCTGGAAGATCATCGAGCTGAAAGTATTGGCAGATGTAGGTTTGGTTGGTTTTCCGAATGCAGGAAAATCTACCTTGTTATCAGTTATAACCGCGGCAACACCTAAGATTGGAGATTATGCTTTTACTACCCTGACACCGCAATTAGGAATGGTAGAATACCGGGATGGCAAAAGCTTTTGCATTGCCGACCTTCCTGGCATTATAGAGGGAGCTGCGGAAGGCAAAGGTTTGGGACACCGGTTTTTAAGACATATAGAGCGAAACGCTTGCCTGTTATTTTTAATTCCGGCAGACAGTAAGGATCATGCGAAAGAGTTTCAAATACTTCATAAAGAACTGGAAGAGTACAATCCCGAACTGCTTCAAAAAGATTTTATTATTGCTGTTAGCAAAAGCGATATGCTTGATGATGAATTAAAGGAAGAAATTGAGAAAGAGCTTCCTAAAAATATTCCTCACGTCTTTATTTCTTCGGTAACACAAAAAGGACTTACAGCTTTAAAAGATTTGTTGTGGAATACTTTAAACAAACCTGCATAAATAAAAAAAAAGGAAAAAAAAAGTAACGAACGTTAGTTCGTAAAGTATTGATAAAGAAGGTAGAAGAAAGAAAAAAAATTTAAATGTTTGTATTTTGTAAAACTTTATTTCTATCTTCGTTTCACAAATCACAAAAGCATTTGCGCAAAGCTTTTGCATCTTGATCACACTTATCTTTCTGATTGCTTCCTCTGGCATCTTCTGATTGTTTGCTTGATACATTGCTTGTTTAAACTGTTGCTTCCCGAAGTTTTTTTTATCACGTTTAAACACCACAATTATGAAAAAGCAATTAACCAAAGCAATTTCAAGAACATTTTGTACCGTATTATTTGTCGTATTTGTATCTATGTCGCAAAGCGCTTACGCACTACCTGACAGTTCGATCAACAAAGAGCCAGAGGTCAGCTACAGAGGCGTAAGCGACCAGAAGCTAATGTTTAATGTTAGTTACAGAAATGAATCGGCAGACGTAATTCAATTAACCATTAAAAACGATCTGGGAGAAATCATATATTCCAGGCATTTTGAATCAAAACCTCTGAATAAAACGATTCTATTCTCTGAATTTCCTGAAAACTCTAAACTTATTTTTGTGATTACTGCGGGTAAGAAGGAGATGTCGCAAACATTTCAAATCAATGCCCAGGTTAAAACAGTAGAGGAATTTATTGTAAAAGGCATTTAAAAACTGTTGCTATACCTTTAGAAAAATCGAAAAAAAGTCCTGTAAAAGGGCTTTTTTTTTATTGCATACCAGTTCGGTCATTGAGGCATTTTTAATGCCTTACTTACATCTGGCTTTATATCTTCCGGGGTTAAGCCGGTCTTTGTTGAAGCATCAAAAAATGTCCAGTTATATCCGCGATCCAAAGACTCTCCTACTAAATGCGTTTTTTTATCGATTATTTTTCCATCGAGGTTCATTTTAATAATTTGCTCCACCACACATTGTTCGTCTTCCGGCGTTTTTACTACCTGCAGTATTTTTCCCATCTCTACGCTTCTTATCACAGTGTCTGGTATTTGATCCATTTGCTTAGCAATAAATGATGCAAAAGCGGTAGTACCTCCCATCCTTCTTGTCATATTTGGATGGTTGTACTTTACAAAAGTCATCCAGTCTTTTCTATTAAAGGCTGCCAGCATGCTGTCGCCGCACCGATAAATATTTTTTTCTGTTTCATTTAATGATTCCCTCCGGCCAGAAAGTGCAGATGAGTTTTGCTCTTTGCACGATATTGCTGCAAAAAGAGTTATCATACAAATCAATAGTTTATTCATTTCTGTGTTAACATTTTATTGTTGCCTTTGTCTATATTCTAATTAATCAATTAACTCAGAAAATTCTTCGTGACAACTTAATTATATTCAAAAATGCCTTTTTTGGTTTCATACAAACAGCTTTATTGAACAGCTTTTGAGTGAAATTGCGAGGAAAAGAGACTCAGAAAAATTTCGCACCTGCAATTTATTGCACTGCTTCTCAAATCGTTCATTATCTTGTTATTATTAAAGAACTCTGTCTAACCTTGACCTTTCTTTAAAAAACTGCTTTTTAAAATTATGCCTATGCAAAAAAATATTCTTCTGATAACTTATCTGCTACTTACTGTCCAATTTACAAACGCTCAAACGATCACGAAAGTTGGTAACGGCATTTGGAAGATAACTTATGGAACGCCTGAAAAACATTTACCGACAGACTTTAAAAATCCGGCGGCGACCGAATCACTCAACAAATTACAGCAGGTTAATACTCCGCCAATTGATATCAGGAATATTCATTTTTCCCAGATGGCGAAAGGGGTGTTGGCAGAAATGAAGATTGATACTTCAGAAAGATTTTTTGGGTTTGGATTGCAAACAAACACATTTGATCAGACAGGAATGAGACGTGAGATCCGTACCAACAGTTGGACGGTTGGTAATGTCGGCTTTGGTCATGCATCTATGCCTTTTTACATTTCTACAAAAGGCTACGGGGTAGTGATAAATTCTTCGAGGTATGCTACTTTTTATATGGCTTCTAAGGGAAAGCTGTATGAGCGTGTAAGAAATAAAAACGAAAACCAGAAAGATCAAAAGATAGAATTGAATACCGTAGTGTTATACGGAAAAGCGGTAACGCCATCCAACGAAGTAAGTATACAGGTAGAAGGTACCAAAGGAATTGAAATTTATGTATTTGCCGGACCGGATATGATGCAGGTTATGCAACGGTATAATCTTTTTTCAGGCGGTGGCGGCATTCCTCCTTTATGGGGATTAGGTTTTAAATATAGGGCAAAGGCCACTTTTACCGATCAGCAGGTACAGCAAACAGGCCGGTATTTTCGCGACAACCATATACCCTGCGATATGATGGGCCTTGAGCCGGGTTGGCAAACTGCTTCCTATTCCTGTTCGTTTGTATGGAACCCTAAAAACTTTCCTGCTCCTGATTCTTTTATCAGCAATATGAACAACAATCATTTTAAGCTAAATCTCTGGGAACACGCTTATACACATCCTTCTTCACCCATTTTCGAAAAGATTGCTCCTTTTTCAGCTAATTACACTGTTTGGGGTGGTGCCGTTCCCGATTTTATCTCTGCTGCAGGCCGTGCTGTTTTTGGTAACTATCATGAGCTAAACTTCGTAAAAAAGGGTATTTCAGCATTTAAACTAGATGAGTGCGATGCTGCAGATTACACCAAAGCCGACCGGGAATGGAGCTTTCCTGACATAGCCACTTTTCCTTCGGGCATCGACGGGGAGCAGATGCGGCAATTGTATGGCCTGCTGTACCAACAGACCATGCTCAACCTGTATCGCAAAAATAACCTGCGCACTATGTTGGATGTAAGGGCCTCTCACCTGTTCGCTGCACCTTACACTTCGGCCTTATATTCTGATATGTACAGTCATGCAGATTTTGTAAGAATGATCGTCAATTCAGGTTTTTCAGGGGTAAACTGGTCCCCTGAAGTGAGGGAAACTGCTAATGATGCTGATCTTATAAGAAGGTTGCAGACCATTACAATGTCGGCGCATATGGTGGTGAATGGCTGGTATTTAAATTTGCCACCCTGGTTACAATATGACGTTAGTAAAAACAACAGAAATGAGTTGTTGCCAAACTATAAAGATCTTGAGCAGAAAGCTAAAAAGCTGATACAATTGAGAATGAGCCTTTTGCCGTATTTGTATTCGGCCTTTGCGAGGTATCATTTCGACGGCACCCCTCCTTTTCGGGCGCTGATATTGGATTATCCTAATGATAAAAACACGTGGAAAGTAGACGACGAATACATGATGGGCGAAAGTTTATTATGCGCACCATTCATTGATAGTTCATCCACAAGAACAATGTATTTACCCGCAGGCAACTGGTACGACTACAACACAAACAAAAAATATAAAGGGGGAAAGACTTATACCATTTCAATGAGCCTGGATCAAATTCCGATGTTTGTAAAAGACAACACGTTATTGCCTTTTGCTGAACCTGTTGAATATGTGACACCTTCTACTGTTTTTAATATCTCTTGTAAAATCTACGGAAATCCTACGACCACGGTAAAATTATTTGAAGACAACAGTATGAATTATGGTTTCGAGAAAGGGCAGTACAACTGGCTTAATCTCTCCTGGAAAAATAAAAATGGAAACGCAATGCGCAGCGGCAATTTGCAACAACAGCTTTATAAGATTGTCGGGTGGGATAAGATAGCAGAATAAACCTGCATACCAGGAATAACTTTAGCGAAGCTTAATCGAACCAGAGGTAGGGTGAATTACTTTTTTCAAACTTAGTTGACTGAGAGCGCAAAGATTAATTAGGAGTACTACACTAGCTTCCTCCAGGTGGATTCCTTTATCAAAAATTTAGATCGTTTCTATACGTGCATTAAAAAATCATACGTATTTTAGTAGAAACTTTTTTTATATTATGACTACTAAGCTGACTTTAAGTATAAAGGAAGAAACAGTACAACGGGCAAAGCGAATTTCAAAAAAAAGAGGAAAAAGCATAAGCAAAATGTTTGAAGAATATCTGGATAGTATTGTAGAAAAAGAAACGGATGCGAACCCCCTGGAAGCAATACTGAAAATAACAAAGGAGCATAAAAGTAAAGTTTCGATACCGGCAGATGCTAACTATAATAAAATGGTTAATGATTGGCGTTATGAAGAGTATAATGATAACTCCCAAAAAATCGAGGACTGATGGAGCTTATTGCTTTTGCTGATACCAACGTTTTCCTTGACTGTTTTTTAAGTAGGAAACCTAACGATATTGTTTGTGTTGAAATTCTAAATCTGGCTTTCAACAAGAAAATAAGGGTGTTCACATCTTCATCCTGCGTCCTTACTGTAATGTATTTTTTAAAAAAGGATGGAATGTCAAGGGAAAATATTATTACAGTCGTTTCGCAATTGCTTGTTTTTATCTCATTAATATCGCCGCAGGAAGGAACTTTTACAAATGGATTATTTTCAGACTTTTCTGATCTTGAAGATGCTGTTCAATATCATACCGCACTTCAAATCAAAGGTGCTGATTATTTCATCACTTCCAATGTAAAGGACTTCAAAAAAGCTTCTCCCCGGCTGCCAGTAGTTGATCCTGCACAATTTCTAACTTTATATAAGAAATCTTAAACTATGCTTCACTGATTACAAGAGTAAATTGCAATAGGTAAACGTCCTACTAAAAAACCATAAACAATTAAATTTGCCTATGTCGGACTCTTCATCAAACGAAAAAAATTTTTACATCGGCCTTTGCATGGCAGGTGCAGTTTCTGCAGGCGCTTATACAGCCGGTGTAATAGACTATTTATTAGAGGCCCTGACAGAATGGGAAAAAAGAAAAAAAGAGGGCGCTCCACATACGCCAAAACACAATGTTGTTATTCCTGCACTTGGCGGAGCCTCTGCCGGTGGCATGACGGCGATCATTACTGCTTGCGCCTTAAATAATCCGATCACTCCAATTAAAGAGCCGCTAAAAGATCTGTTTGAAGAAAGAACCGAAAATAAGTTATATCATACATGGGTCGACCAGATCGAAAAAGAAATGTTTCCACTGTTGCTGGATACAACGGATATGCAAAAGGAAAGTATTGTTTCTTTATTAAATTCTTCTTTCATTGACAAGCTAGCTGATACATCTCTTCGCGTAAACATGGATACCATAACTCCGTTTCCATCATTTATAAGTCCCAACCTTAAAATATTTACTACGTTAACGAACCTCGAAGGTTTTAGTTACAATGTTGCTTTCAAAACTTTCGGTAATAATTCTAATAAATATTATATGGCTATTCATAACGATTATGCTTGCTTTAAAATGAACAGCAACAGCGAAGTGGAAGACGGCTGGATGAATTTGGATTTTAGAAACGACATAAATACCGATGTAGCTAAACAAGCTGCAATGGCCACAGGTGCTTTTCCTGTAGGATTAAAGACGCGAAGGCTAACACGTAAATCGGCACATGTAAATAAGATTATCTGGAACAGTGATGCAACAGGCATAAACCCCGTAACAGGAGAATTTTACAATTCTTTAAATGTTGACGGCGGGGTAATTAATAACGAACCTTTTGAAAAGGTCAGGGATATTTTAACAGCCATAACGGGTGAAAGCCAGGATGACTATCAAAATGAACGATTATTTAAAAGCACGGTTTTAATGGTAGATCCATTTCCCAGCAAAAAGCCTAACAAATTCAACGATAATCAAAAATTGTTTAACGTAGTCGGACTAACCCTGAACGCTATGTTAGAGCAGATGCGGGCAAAACCAGAACATCTTTCAGCAGCTTTAGATACTAATTGTCCGGGGCAGTTTCTCATTGCACCAACAAGACGGCGACGCAATCTAACCGGAGTTGAGCAAGATGTAGGCGGTGACGAAGCGATAGCATGTGGCGCCTTATCGGGCTTTAGTGGATTTATAGAAAAAGAGTTTAGGGTGCATGACTATTTTCTGGGACGATTTAATTGTGAAATTTTTTTAAGAAATTATTTTACTGTTTCTGCTAAAGCATTAGAACATAATCCAATTTTTAAAGAAGGCTATGATGGTATGGATAAAGAGCAGTTTAAAGGTGAAAACGGCACCTATCAGATCATCCCTATTTTCACCCCAAACCCTGAACCAGGATATTTTCCTATCCCCACTTTTAAAAATGGAACGAACTGGCCGGTTATCAGGGAAGAAAAAATCGAAGAATTTAGAAAGGACATTAAAAAGCGGGTACAGGCTCTGATTATGAATGCTGTCAAATTAAAATGGTACAACAAGATTTTTGTCTGGATTGGAGCAAAGGTGGTATTAAACCGAACTTTAACCAACGCCACCATCGCTACCATTAAAAAATCTTTACATAGTCATCAACTTATGCCCCTGAATAAAGAGAAGATTAAAGAAATAAACGAGGAAGGCAATTAATAGTTTACAGTAGATAAACCAAATAATTATTCTGCGATAATCACTTTTATCCCTTTCTCGTCCAGGAGTTCTACTGTCGCCGCTGGCACTCCGGCATCAGTTATTATGTATTGAATTTGATCGAGGCTGCATATTCTTCCTAAACCTCTTTTTCCAAACTTTGTACTATCGGCCATAATAACAACTTTTTGAGCGATCGTAATTAGTTTTTGATTTAATGTTGATTCATTAAGATTGGTAATTGATATACCAAAGTCGAGGTCGATACCGTCAGCTCCTAAAAACAGTAAATCACAGGAAATGTGATCTAAAATAAGTTCGGAAAAAGATCCTGCTGCCGACGCTGAACTCTTATGGACAAGTCCGCCCAACTGAAGCACCTCTATATTTGCCTTACTATAAAGTTCTAGGGCCACTTTTAATGCCGGCGTAATTACGATCAGATGGCTTGGAGGATTGAGGCATCTGGCTAACTCAAACACAGTGGTTCCCGAACCAATTATAATAGAATCGGTATCACCCATAAGCGCTAATGCTGCCTTTGCAATCTTTTTCTTTTGATTGGCATTTACAAACTCCTTTTCATTGATAGGCTTTTCTATTGTGTAAGGATTTTCTATTGATCCACCACCCTTTGTTCTAAAAAGCAGGTTTCGCTCTTCCAGAAGCTTTAAATCCTTTCGGATCGTTACACTTGAAACCTCGAGAAGATCACTTAATTCCTGTATTTCTACTCTGCCTTTTTCCTGTAGTTTTTGTAGTATCAATTGGTGTCTGTCTGTAATGCTGGCCATAAATTACATAAAAGGAAAGGAAAATTAAGCATACTTAACACTTAAATGAAATAATTTTTATTGATAAAGCGGCCAGCGTATTAGGATACGTCATAAAGTCTTGTTCATTTATATTTCATTTATATTTTTTTTTATTAAAAAAAAGTTTCATAATATTTTATTTTATTTATTTTTTTGCTATTATTGTTAAACAGTTACTACAATTCTATCCTTATCTATTTTTTTATTTTTAAAAGTGTTAAAATGAAAAACGATTGCTCAAGCCTTTCTAATTGCACTACATCTAATACTACTGCTTTGTTTATTAAGCCTGCCTTAGCTAACATTCTTTCATCTAAAACAAGAAAAAATGAGAAAAAACGCTGTTTGTGCCTGGTAGCCCTTACCGTATTTTTCCTTCCTGTCCAATCAATTATTGCGCAGGGAACTGATGCATCTATCGTTGGAGTGGTTAAGGAACTACAAGGAGGATCTTTACCAGGGGCAACAATCCAGGTAAGAAACGAGTCGACCGGCTTTGAAACCAAAACCATTAGTAATGCAAAAGGAGAGTATTCGTTTAATCAACTTCCTTTGGGCGGCCCTTACTCTGTAACTGTTAGTTATGTAAATTACCAGGGGCAGAAGCGCACCGGCTATACGTTGAACTTTGGAGATAAGATTAATGTAGATCTTGAATTATCTAAGTCTGCAAACATGCTTCAGGAAGTGATCGTTTCAGACAGGGGAAGCTATAAAAAGGAAATACAAAAAGCCGGAGCAGCGACATCTATCACCTCAGGGCAAATTAAAACATTACCAAATGAAGGTCGAAATTTTACAAGACTTAATAGTCTGTCACCTTTGCAGGGAGCTACCGATTTTAGTTTAGGGGGACAAAGGCAAACCGGAACGAACATTACAATTGATGGAATGAATGCCAAAAACCAATGGACAAATGGTACTGTTGCTGAAGGTCCGTATGCAATTTCTCTTGAAGCAATCAGAGAGTATAAAATTGTTACCAACTCTTATGATGTGTCGCAGGGAAGGCAATCGGGAGGCTCTATAAATGCGGTAACAAAAAGTGGTACTAATAAATTCGAAGGCTCCGCCTTTATGTATTTCAGAAATAATGCACTTTCCAGTCCTTACGATATACGAGGCGTAAAAAGAGAGCAAAGCTTTAGTAACTACCAAACAGGCTTTAGCTTAGGCGGCCCCATCATTAAAGACAAGCTTCATTTTTTTATTGCTTACGACCGGCAGGACGCAGCCCAGCCACTCGTAATCGCAGATATCAAAGATGCCAGTGATGAAGCGAGGTTAGGAATCAGAAAAGACACGCTGGACAGGCTTCTTAAAATAGCTTCGGATCTGTATGGTGTTAAAGGACGGCAGGTTGGACAGTTTGATCGTAAAACAACTACCAACACAGCGTTTATTCGTCTTGACTGGCAAATTAACAAGAAGCACAAACTAACTTTAAGAAGTAACACCACGCATTACATCTCACCTTTTAACGATGGAGACAATTCTAATATAAATCTGATAGAATCGTACAACAACTTCAAAGATGTTTCCACCTCCTTAATGTTAGGTTTACGTTCTTCTATCACGCCTAAATTGACTAACGAATTCAATGTTCAATACTTATACTCATACAAACCGAAGACTCCTCAGGAGCCCATTCCATATCAAAACATTCCCAGGGCTATTGTCAATGTAACCTCGCCGTTTCCAACCGCAACCAACCCAAATGCCACACAAACAAGAACGGTACAGTTTGGTGGACAAAGATTTTCACCGGAGTCAAACCTGATGAAGCAACTTCATATATCTAATACTGCTTACCTGAATACAGACAAGGTTAACTTTACATTTGGTACTGATAATATGGTTACTTATATGGATACGTATTTATCAAGTGAGCAAAACGGAAGGTTCTTCTTTAATAGTCTAAATGAATTAGCCGCACTAAAACCTTATCGTTATGCACGTGAAGTTCCTTTACAAGGTGCACCTACCGTACAGCAAACCATTCTTGACATAGCCTTTTTTGCTCAGGCAGGTATCAAGCCTCTTAAAAATGTGGACCTTGACTTAGGTGTCCGTTACGACGCCACTGCATTTCTCACCTCAGGTGAATACAATGCGGTTGTAGATAGAACCTTGGGTGTTAGGACGGATGTTAAACCTCAGGACTGGAATAACATTCAACCACGAATGCAGATAACATGGGATATAGCCGGAAAAAGAAAAGACATTGTAAAAATTGGTGGTGGTCTTTTTGCAGCCCAGCCTCATTATTACGCCATGGTCAATAATATTCAGAATAGTGGCACTAAAGTCGGATCAATTGATGTTACCGGCGACTTGGTTCCACGTCCTGAATTTAATGAATACCGTAAAGATGTATCTACTATTCCGGGCATACCGCAGGGAGTAAAATATGTTTCAACTATTAACGCCGTAAGCAAAGATTTTCAACTGCCAAACACATTCAAGGCAAACATCAACTATAACCACTTTTTTGGAGAAAAATTGAGAGTAGGGGTTAACGCTATCTATTCTCATACCTCTAAAAATTATGTGTATGTAGATAGAAATCTTGTAGATAATCCTTATTTCAGAATAGCGGCTGAGGATAATCGGGGAGTATTTGTTCCGGCAAATAAAATCAATAACAAAGGACAGGTAGATTGGCAGGATTCACGTAAAACTACAGAGGTAGGACGTGTATTGGAACTAATTTCACCGGGTAAAGGAAACCAGTTTACATGGGTAGTCGATGCAAGTGCACGTGTAGGAAGGGACGGATACATTAATACAAGTTATACTTACAACACAACCAAAGATAACTCATCTTACAATTGTTGTGTGGCGAATACTTCCACGGGGTTGCCTGTAAAGGATGACCCAAGACAATTAAATTATTCTTATGCAGACCAGCAGTTCCGTGATAAAATAGTTGTCAATTTAGCTACTCCGTCTTGGAAAGGTTTTCAGTTAGGAACTACTATCATTGGCATTGGCGGTACCCGTTATTCATTCTTAGTTGGGGGCGGCACAAGTCTTAATGGTGACTTTGTTCTCAATAATGACTTAGCTTATGTGTACGATCCTAACAATCCAAGTACCCCTGACGCAATTAAAAAAGGAATGTTGGATCTGATGAATAATTCGGATGCTGATAAGAGTATTAAGGATTACATTAACCGCAGTTTAGGTAAAATAGCTGAGCGCAATGGCGGTGTAAATCCTTTTTTCACTACTGTAGATGTGCGTTTAATAAAAGGTATTACAACTTTGAAAAAACAAAAAATAGAACTTTCAGCAGATATTTTCAATTTCATGAATCTACTTAATAAAGAGTCCGGAAGAAACAGTAACCGTGGAAATACAAACCTGTTAAATATTACAGGTTTTAACCAGGCTGCCCAACAATATCAATATTCAGTGCAGAACTTAACTGCTCAACAAATAGGGGGAACGCCATGGCGTATACAGCTAGGCGTACGTTACTCTTTCCAATAAAAATATATGAAGGACTATAAATAATGAAGGTTTATAGTTTCTTGCTAAACCAAAATTTTCTAGTACACAACTTCATTGGCAGCCTTTTTAATCTCTGGTCGACAAGCTGTTGTTTTTCATAGCATCATCGTTGCCTCACTCTCTTGTACTTATATCGTTTCATGGCACCCTTGTCCAATATGGTTTTAAAAATTTTTACTGTAGAAGTGTTAAATTCAAACATTCAATCATACCTCAAGTAAAATCAAATTAATGAACAATGTAAGTGACACAGAAGACTCTTTGTTAGATAAGGTTGGCCTTCCCAAAACGTTGGCATGGGGTTATTTGGGAATTATGATCTTTATGATGGGTGATGGTGTAGAGCAGGGATGGCTTAGTCCTTATTTATTAGAGCGGGGAATGAGTATTCAACAATCTGCTCTATTGTTTACAGTATATGGTGTAACCATTGCCATATCCTCCTGGTTTTCGGGTGTATTAGCAGAAGGGTTCGGCCCAAAGAAAACAATGCTAATGGGGCTGCTTCTTTACATCATCGGCACATGTGGCTTTGTAGGCCTTGGTTTAACTGATCAAAATTATGGCATCATGCTCATTACCTATGCTGTCAGGGGTTTTGGTTATCCTTTGTTTGCTTATTCATTCCTCGTGTGGATCACTTACAGAAGCAAACAAAAAAAACTAGGCAGTGCGGTAGGCTGGTTCTGGTTTGTGTTTACAGGTGGTTTAAATGTTTTTGGCGCTTATTATTCCAGTTGGGCAATTACACACCTTGGTTATTTAAATACTTTATGGAGCTCTATCTTCTGGGTTCTGGTAGGTGCATTCTTTGCACTGGTTTTGAATAAAGACAAGTTTAAGGTAGAAAGAACGGCCGACACAGGAACCAAAGCGCAGGAATTGATAAAGGGTTTAACCATAGTAAAAGAAGAGCCTAAAGTTTTACTGGGGGGCATTGTAAGAATTATAAATACTACAGCTCAATTTGCCTTTCCCGTGTTTTTACCTACTTATATGGCTGGCTTTGGTTTTTCTACCATTGAGTGGTTGCAGATCTGGGGAACTATTTTTACCAGTAACATTGCCTTCAATTTAATCTTTGGTTTTGTTGGCGACTTCTTCGGATGGCGTAACACGGTAATGTGGTTTGGTGGAGTTGGCTGCGCCCTTTCAACACTTTTATTTTATTATTCACCTCAAATATTTGGTGGAAGCTTTACGCTGGTTCTGTTATGTGGCATTTTATGGGGTGGATTGCTTGCGGGTTATGTTCCACTTTCAGCATTGGTTCCCTCTTTGGTTAAAAAAGACAAAGGTGCTGCAATGGCAATCTTAAATCTTGGTGCCGGTCTGCCCGTTTTTGTTGGCCCTGCAATTGTTGGCCTGTTCATTGGCTCGCTTGGTAATGCTGGTGTTATTTGGATCCTCGCTGTTCTATATATCATTAGTGCAATCTTAACGAGATTTATTACCCTGCCCGATAATGCTAAAACAGCACACAGTAACCACGAAGAGGCAGCTATAGAACCGGCTGTTGTATAAGTTGTTTTTAAAGAATGCAGGGATGCTATAGAAATCCTTTCAGATTAATTAATGACCGTCGATAAAAAAATAAAGATGAAAATTTTAATAACGGCCCCTTACACAAATGTCGCACAGGAGCAATTAAGGGAGGGTATCGGAGAAGTTATTTATAAACCATGGAAGCCAAACAGCAGGGCATATAATGAACAGGAATTAATTCAATTGCTGAAATCAACTGAGGCCGATGCTTTAATTACCGAACATGATGAGGTAACCGAAAAAGTAATATCAAGCAATTTACATTTAGAATTTATAGGTGTTTGCCGGGGTACTCCTTCTAATGTGGCAATAGATGCCGCTTCTAATGCAGGCATTCCTGTTTTCTTTACACCTGCAAGAAATGCCCAGGCAGTTGCTGAAATGTTTTTGGCTAATGTAATCAGCTTGCTCAGAAATACATTACCCAGTATTGAATGGTTAAAAAGCGGAAAGTGGGGCGAAGGCGCTCATACCTCTTACCTGCAATTTAAGGGGAATGAAATGGCCGGAAAAACAATTGGAATGGTGGGCTTTGGTGCTGTGGGCCAACGAATCGCTGCTATAGTAAAAGGTTTTCCCTGCTACATTCAATATTACGATCCATTTATTTCAGCTACAGATCCTGCTTATGTAAAAACTTCTGTAGAAAATTTATTTGGAACAAGTGATATTGTATCCATTCATCTGCCTGTTAATAATAGCACCCGGGGATTAATAGATAAGAAGCTGTTATCGCTGATGAAGCCGGACGCTGTATTTGTAAACACAGCAAGGGCCGTAGTAGTTAACTCTAGCGATTTGTTGGAAGCTCTTGAAACAAATAAAATCCGTGGTGCCGTACTGGATGTTTTTGATAATGAGCCGCCAGGCGATATTGATAACAGGCTGATACATCTTCCTAATGTGTTGGCGACGCCGCACACGGCAGGGGCAACGTTCGAAGTAGAAGACCATCACGCTGAAATAATGAATGAAGCGGTACTAGGCTGGTTCAGTGAAAGCAGGGCAACAAGGCTTTTATTTAATAAAGAAATTTTAACAGCAAAGGCTAATAAAATAAATGAAAAATGGGAAGCTCCAAAGGTTATCTGATTATTGATATTGGCACCGGCAACGTGCGTGTAGCGATTACCGACACCACGGGAAAAGTACTGCAAGTTGAAAGAGACAATGTTAACTATGTAAAAGATGAACTCTATTCTGATGCCTTATATTTTGAGCCGGGTGTTCTTTGGAAACAAATTCTTGCTCTTGCCAATATTGTAATACAGCAGGCTCATAATATAGAAATCGTAGCTGTTACGGCATCAAGCCAGCGGGAGGGGATCGTGTTATTGGATGCACAGGGAAGATCGCTCATAGGACTGCCAAATCATGACCACCGGGGACGCGAGTGGGAAGACTACAAAGAAGAGGGGGATTATATATATTCAAAAACAGGACGATATCCAGGATCACTTTTCTCTGCCCAGAAACTAATTGGAATAAAAAACAGGCGATCCGACATATTTGATCAATTAGCTACAATGGTCAGCATTAGTGACTGGGCACAGTTTCAACTCTCAGGTGTTGCTGTGTATGAGCATTCCCAGGCTTCTGAAACTTTATTGTACGACGTTGAGCAGCAACAATGGTCAGACAGGTTATGCAGTATTTTTAGTATTGATAAATCCATTCTTCCACCTCTGAAATCTTCCGGAAGTATACTAGGTAGAATAAAGCCTGAACTTGCTTCGGCACTCAATTTATCTCCACAAACAGTAGTGGTAGTTGGTGGTGCAGATACGCAGCTAGCCATAAAAAGTACCGAACCATTGGTTGACGATGTAGTGGTTGTATCGGGTACAACTACCCCGGTTGTAAAGGTTGTAAACAGCTTTTTAATTGATGAAAAACAACGAACGTGGAGTAACAGGCATGTAGAAGAAAATGCATTTATCCTGGAAGCAAACGCGGGCGTAACGGGGCTGAATTACCAGCGTTTAAAAGAGATCTTTTATCCAAACGAAAGTTACGATGTTATAGAAAAGGAACTAAATGCATTACAGGAAACGCAATGCATTGCTTCACTCGGTTCCTTGATTGCAGAAGAGAAATCATCTCTCACAAAGGGTGGATTTATTTTTAATACACCTGTCTCTCACACTTTAAGCCGGGCTTGTTTTGTTCAGGCCTCTTTATGGGATATGGCCTGCTGCATCAAAGAAAACTTCGATACTTTATGCCAGGTAGTAGATTATAATAAAGATTATGTGTGGGCTTGCGGAGGAGGCTTTCAAAGTAAGTTATTGAGACAATACATAGCTGACCTTCTCAATAAAAAAGTATTGATACGGGAAGGATATCACCAGGCATCTGTAGTTGGAGGTGCGCTCGTTTGTAGTGAAGCGCTTGGAGGAAGTGCTAGTCCGGGTACTGCCTATGAAACTGTTTTCCCCGCTTCTCAACAATCTTATTCAAAACAGTATAAGGAATGGAAAGAGGTGCGCCAGGGTTTTAAGCAAAGCCTTTTGGAGGAAGCAATAATATGACAGCTCCGTTCTTCATAGGAATTGACCTGGGAACGCAGGGAGCACGTGTTGTTTTGATAGATTCAAAAGGAAATATGGTTGCAAGGAGCGAAGAAGTTTTTCCTTTAAACAATCAATCAACAGAAGAGCAATCTCCTTCCCTTTGGATAGAATCTTGTTTCCGTTCGCTTGCAAAAATGTTGGCTGATGCTAAATTAGTCATTGATCTGAAAGAAATAAAAGCTATCTCTGTCACTTCCACCTCAGGCACTGTTATCCCTATAGACCGTAATAATGAGCCTCTTCATAATGCTATCATGTATAGTGACAAGCGCTCAGCTGCTGAGGGAGTCTTATGCAAAGAGTTAGCAATTAAAAATAATAGTGGGTATACGGGTTTCAATAGTTCAAGCGGATTAAGTAAGATGGTTTGGTTTATCAATAACTATCCTGAGAAAGTCGATAGGATCAGTAAGTGGATCCATGCCACAGATTATATAATCGGAACCCTTAGCGGCAGGTGGGCAATTACAGATTATACGAATGTTTTAAAGTCAGGGTACGATGTAAAAAATTTATGCTGGCCCAAACACATTTACCAGCAACTGCCTTTGAAAAAAGAGTGGTTACCCGATGTGGTAGCGCCAGGAACTCCGATAGGAACGCTGGATGCATCGGTAGCCGCAAAGCTGGGTCTGGATGCATCAATAAAGATGGTTGCAGGAATGACGGACGGTTGTGCTTCTCAAATAGCTTCAGGTGCAGTCAATGTAGGTGATTGGAACACTACCATCGGCACTACACTTGTAGTAAAAGGTATTACAACAGTGCAGCTAAAAGATCCTGAAGATGTTCTTTACAACCATCGCCATCCCGAGGGCTATTGGATGCCGGGCGGAGCGAGCAATATTGGTGCAGACTGGATTTCAACAGATTTCAATGAAGACCTTGCTGCGCTGAATGAACAGGCAAGTCAACTTATTCCAACTGGCCGGTTCGCTTACCCCTTACGGCAACAAGGCGAACGATTTCCGTTCAATGCACCTAACGCAAGAGGGTTTCAACCTGGAGGTTTAACCAGGGCAGAATTGTTTGCAGCAAATATGGAAGGCGTGGCATACGTAGAGCGCTATGCGTATGGAGTGATCAACCGGCTTGCAGGCGAAAAAGTAAAAACAGTATATACAGCAGGCGGAGGCAGCAACAGCGATACATGGTTAAAGATTCGAAGCAATGTATTAAACCTGCCGATCTATAAGATGAAATATGTTACAGGTGCAGTTGGGGCTGCAATACTCGCTGCTTCAAAAACCCACTTCACATCTGTTATTGTCGCGACACAAGCTTTAACGCAAATAGAAAAGGAAATACTTCCCCAGCCGGATCTTGCAAAAAAATATAATGCGCTTTACCACGAGTTTATAGAATTACTACAACAAAAAGGATTTATCACAAAAGAACAATATGCTTAATATTTATTTGTTGAGGCACGGCCAGACAGAATGGAATGCTGATGGAAACCGGTATTGCGGCAGAACCGATTTGCCGCTTACAGAAAAGGGTGTACAACAGGCACAATCGGTGCGTGAGCAATTAAAAGATATATCGTTCAAAGCTATTTACGCATCCCCCTTGCAAAGAGCATACACCACCGCACAAATAGCCTCGGGAGGTAAAGAAGTAATAAGGGATGAGCGCCTCGTAGAAGTTAATTTTGGTAATTGGGAAAGCAAATCAAAAGAACAATTTATTGAAGAAAACCCCGCTCTGTGGGGAAAATGGAACAAAGAACCATTAGTCACACAAGCCGGTGGCACCGGCGAAACTGCACAAACTATCATTGATCGTATGGATGGTTTTTTTTCATCGGTTCTTCATCAACATCAGTCTGGAAATATATTGGTGGTTGCACATAACGGAGTGAATAGGCTCTACCTGGCCTACAAGCTGGGGATGAACGTAAAAGATTATAGAAAAATCACTTTAGACAATTCAAGCGTTTCCCTATTTCTGTTGGATAAAGATGGAGAATTGACACTTATATATCTGAACAGCAGGTTATAAACATCAAGTTCCCTCAAGTAGGTATTAATTGCTAAAAATATTATTATGAAACGAGTTTATTTTAAGATAAATTTTCTTTTAACTGCCGCCCTCATTGTTT
>JBBPZJ010000231.1:0-4664 GCA_038199395.1 Chitinophagales bacterium | reverse complement strand
GTGAATTTTTGAAGAGATACGATTATATCATTTCAGGGGCAGGGGCAGCCGGATTAAGCTTATTAATGCGTTTTATGCAGCACTCCGCCTTCGAAAGAAAAAAGATACTTGTAGTAGATAAAGCGCCGAAAAATACCAATGATCGTACCTGGTGCTTTTGGGAAAAGCAGCCGGGCATATTTGAAAAGGTTGTACATCATCAATGGCAGGAAGTAAATTTTCATTCTGCTTTTTTTGATTCTCGTCTCGACCTCAGTCCCTATGCCTATAAAATGATAAGGGGTATAGATTTCTATAACTATATCTATAGCGAAGCTAGCGTGCATACTAATGTTGAGTTCATATATGGCGAGGTGCAAGCTGTTGGTAATGCTGGAAATGAAGGAATGGTGATTGTAAACGGGGAACAGTATACTGCTGATTATGTTTTTAACAGTATCCAATTTGCCAAAACAGAAGTCCGCTCGGGCAAGTATTATTTATTGCAGCATTTTAAAGGATTTGTTATAGAAACAGAAACGAAACATTTTAATCCTTCCCGAGCCACGTTAATGGATTTTAGAGTGAGCCAAAATAACGGGACGTCTTTTGTTTATGTGCTGCCAACTACTGAAAACAAAGCTCTGGTCGAATATACCGTGTTTTCAGAGCGGCTACTACCAGGTAGCGATTATGATACTGTTTTAAAAGAATATATTTCGAAGGTTTTAGGCATAGAAGAGTACCATATTACTGACCGCGAATTTGGTGTAATACCAATGACTAACATTGAGTTTTTAAAAAGGGTAGGTAATGTTATAAATATTGGTACGGCGGGTGGACAAACAAAAGGAAGTAGCGGTTATACTTTTCAATTCATCCAAAAGCATTCCGACAAGTTGATCAATGATCTTTTACAGAAGAGTGCTGTTATAGACGCCGGTTCTTTTTTTAAGAAGCGGTTTAAATTGTATGACAGCACATTGTTAAACATCTTATCTGGAAACAAGTTAACCGGCGAGAAGATTTTCTCAGATTTATTTAGCAAAAACCCTGCAGAAAGGGTACTGCGTTTTTTAGATAATGAGACTACACTAGAAGATGAAATAAACCTTATGGGAACATTGCCACAAATCCCCTTTATGAAGGCTGCGATGCAGGAATTGTTTAAACAAAAACATTAAAAACGGCGCAGGCAAAATGAGGCTATAATAAGTGCTTTTCAATTTCTCGTCCTACAGCGTCAATCAGTTCCTTTTGAATTTTTTTATCTGCATTTTTCAAAGAAATCTTCCACGCTATTCCTTTTTCTTCATTCCATGAAGGTGTTGCTGTAAACTGATACTCATTTCGAATATAAACATCATAGTAAAAAATATTATCCTCCTGGCAACACGGTTTAACCTCGGCTATTTCTGCGTTCTTGTTATGTAAGAATTCTATAAAAAAAGGTTGTGTTTCCATAGGGTTGTTTAGTTGTTAGATGCTTTCAAACCCTATGCCACCGAAGTAATAAAAAAGTTCCTATGCTTATCGAACGATTGTGTTATATAATAAGGTGGGTGCTTCGATAAAGAAGCGGAGCTTTCGGGTGTAAAATGCAAAGAGGCCGCCTCTTTGTTTGAGACAGCCTCTTTATAAATAGCTGCATACATTCTGTATGAATATGGTTTACTTCGTAGTCGGAGTTGCCGGCGCTCCTCCCTGAGGCCCTCCAGGACCGGGAGCAGGTGGTGCAGGAGGCCTGTTTTCAGGATTCTCTTTTCCATGATGACATGAATAACAGGAAACCTGTGGAATACGATTGCCATTATTAGCAACATCATGGTTCTCATCGTTATCAGGCTTAAAATATTTCTTATTTATTTTATTCATCATTTTGTACATGCTACGGGCAGTCAGTTTATGTTTGCTGGAATCACTTGAAAAATTGAAATTTCTCTGCGCATCGTTACCGCGTACATGGCAAAAATTACATCTAACGCCTAGAGACAATGAGAAATGCCTCATGATACTATCCATTTCTTTTTTTGTAGTATTCTTAGGCAAAACTTTTAAGTTCTCATACTTCGGAGTTGGAGGGTTTTGCCGAAAAGCAAACGAAATACTGACCAAACAAACAATTGCTGAAATCAAAAACGTTTTTTTCATGGACAAAATAAGTTAGTGGGTTGATTACAAATGTTTTTAAAAGTAATTAAAAACTAAAAAGCTAAATGAAATTATTTTATTAAATGCATTTTTTATTGATTCTCGGCGAATGATATAAAAAATAAGGTTAACGGGGATAGCTACTGCAAATTTTGTATTTTTCTCTAAATTATCTGGTTGAAAATGATAATGTTGAACTGAGTTGCTAAAAGGTCTTACGGATCGCACCTTTCTTATCGTATGTTCATGGTATCTTAAAAAAGTGCTGTGCAAGATTTAAAAAAGTGCTGTGCAAGATGTAATTAAAAAAAACCATAGACGCTCACCTTTGCGAAAGCCATGTTCTTAGTTTGACCCTGCAAATGGAAAGCGTCTTAGATATGATTTACCGTTCCTCTATTTCCAGATCAATACCTGTTTCATTAGCTATTATTTGTAAAGATTTTACCACTTCTTTGTTAACAGGAATTCCTTCTACTTTTCTTTTTTCGTACGCTATTCTTTCCGGGTCTCCGGGTATCAATACTTTTTCTGCCCCAGGTTGCGGCTTTGTATTTCGCATTGTCCGTATCCATTCGTCAATTTCCATTTTAAATGCTGTTTTGTCTCGAAAACCATCAATATCAAAAGCTCCAAAAAAGTGTCCAGTTCCTTTTCCTACCTGTTTTTCGAGGGGAGAAACATGAATGGCAAACGGGATGGCAAAGGGTCCCCAGTTAGCACCACTTAAAACCGCAGACAAAATATCTACCATAGTTGCAAGGCAATAACCCTTGTGTCCGCTGCCCTCTGTATTACTACCAAGAGGTAAAAGTGCGCCACCCCCGATCATTTCTGTGGGATCGGTGGTAGAGCGTCCATTTGCATCAAGGCACCATCCTGGTGGTACAGCTTCACCTTTTCTTTTGGCAATTTCTATTTTACCATACGAAACAGCGCTCGATGCGAAATCAATAACAACAGGAGGTTCTTTAAAACCGGGAAAAGCAATGGCAACCGGATTGGTACCAAGCATTTTTTCGGCACCTAAAAAAGGAGCTACTCCTGCAGTAGTGTTGGTCATAGAAAGACCGATCAGTTCTTTTCGTAGTGCCATTACAGGATAATAGCCTGCAGCGCCATAATGATTAGAGTTTCTTACAGAAATCCATTCGGAGCCAAAGTCGTTCGCCTTTTGCATTGCTATTTCCATACATTTAGGACCAATAACTAAACCTAAACCATTATCCCCATCTACGGTGGCAACACTTGCTTTTTCTCTTACGATGGTGATTGCGGGCAAAGGGTTAATTCGACCAATTTTTGGTAGATCATAATAGGTTTTCAACCTTGCGATGCCATGAGAGTCAATTCCATGTTCATCACTATATGCAAGCACATCTGCCGCTAACATTGCATCTTCGTGTGGTACTTTAAAATACTCAAAAACAGCACTGGTAAAACTGCGCAGGGAAGCGAAGGGAAAAATTACTGCATCATTATTTTTTTCTATCATTATCTTTTAGGAAAAGTAGTAAGTGTTTTTATCAACAATGCGTTGGTTTGTTTTGCTTTTTATAAAGAATCTAACAAAATGAATGTAACGGGATAGGTAAGAATCGCTTTATTAAAAACACTGCGAGGTTAGTCAAATAAAAAGCCTCTAAACCTTGTCCGGAATTTAGAGGCTTACAATAGCTTATAATAATAGAAACAAAGAACGCTTAAAGCAAGGCGGATCAGGATGTTTTACCTATTTGCAGAAATTACGTTAGTTGATCTTGCACTATTATTTTGGTTGTAAAAAGGCATCGCATAGTTATTTCTTTCAACGCCAATGCTTCCCGATATAGAAAATGTTCTATCGTCATTTATGTATTGTAGTCCTAATTCTGCCCTCGAATAAATACCCATACTGCTTGATTTAAATAAGTTATTATTCCCGTTAAATTTGGTTGCATCAGTAGTCATAAAAGACCGGTTGAAATTAACGTATGCGGTGGCTACAGAAACACCGGCAAAAGCATATAGATTATTATTAAGCCGGCGGTTTAGTTGTAAACCGACAGGGGCGGAAACCACTGTTGCATTTCCTCCTTTAAAAAAAGTAAAGCTTGTAGAAATACCACTATACTTGCTAAAAAACCACTTCTTTTTAGCACTGATGTCGGCCTGGTAAACATTGTCTGCCAGACTGCCTCTGTAAGTATTGTCTATAAAACTTGCCGGCAAAAGTTGCTGAGCATGTATACTTGTTGCAGAAAGTAATATAGTAATTAAAATCAGTGTTCGCATTCTTATAAATTGTAAGTATAAAACTACATTTTGTTGTCCTAATTCATTTATATAAGCCAAAAGTTAACAAGTTGTCTTAAGATGGCCAAATAGAATTACAGATGTTAAAACGGAGCGCAACAAATGCTTCTTTCATATTTTTGGCCTGTACACGAAAAAAGTTTAAAAGAAAGCAAAAATGGTACTGCGTTCCATCGTTACTCTGGCTGTTTCATAAACCATGAAATTTAAGATTTGGCCTTACTGTCCTGCTGCAAGTG
>JBBPZJ010000230.1:0-39187 GCA_038199395.1 Chitinophagales bacterium | reverse complement strand
CTTATTCATGTCTATGACTTTTAAAGATTTCAATCTCAATAAACATTTAATTAAGGCGCTCACTGATTTGGCTTATACAACACCTACTACCATTCAGCAAAAGGTTTTTTCGGTGGTAATGAGCGGTGCTGATGTATGTGGAATAGCTCAGACAGGTACAGGTAAAACGCTTGCTTATCTACTTCCCTTACTTAGCTTATGGAAATATTCAAAAGAAAAAGACCCTACTATTTTAGTGGTAGTTCCGACACGGGAGCTGGTTGCACAAGTGGTTGAAACGGTGAAAAAGCTGACCACATATATGAGCCTAGATGCGATAGGTGTTTATGGAGGAGCAAACATTAACACACAGAAACTTGAGTTGCAAAATGGATGCGATGTATTGGTGGCAACGCCGGGCAGATTGCACGATTTGGCAATGGCTGGCGCTTTTAAAGTGAAATCGATAAAAAGACTGGTAATTGACGAAGTGGATGAAATGCTTAATCTTGGTTTTCGGACACAACTAAAAAACATTCTCGATCTTTTACCGGAAAAGAGGCAAAATTTGCTTTTTTCTGCCACATTGATTGCAGAAGTTGAAGAGTTAATGGATGATTATTTTAATGAACCACTAAGGATTGAAGCCGCACCTGCAGGAACCCCTGTTGAAAATATTATTCAGACAGCATATGAGGTACCCAACTTTTACACAAAAGTAAACCTGCTAAAACTAGTGCTTGCAGAAGATGAAAGCATGACCAAAGTGCTTGTTTTTGCCGCTTCAAAAAAACTGGCAGATGAATTATATGAACAGCTCGAACCTGATTTTTCTGGTGCCGCTGGTGTTATTCATTCTAACAAGGAGCAAAACCACCGGTTCAACACCGTAAAGCAATTTAAAGACGGAGTATATAAATTCATTATAGCGACAGATATAGTTGCCCGTGGTATCGATGTGGCAGAAGTAACCCATGTGATCAATTTCGATCTTCCTCAAATTCCCGAAAATTATATTCATCGAATAGGTCGAACCGGAAGGGCAGACAAGAAAGGTATCGCAATCAGCTTTATTACACCAAAAGAAAAAGATGAACGGGAAGCAATAGAAAGCTTAATGAAACTGGAAATACCGGTCACTTTCTTACCGGCGCACTTACAAATATCTTCAGTGCTCACAGAAGATGAACAGCCAAAGGTGTTTATGAAAGAAATACAGGTTAAAATACCCAAAAAGGAAGAACGGGGGGCATCTTTTCATGAAAAGTCGGCGAAGAATAGCAAAGTGAATAAAAAGATCACCCGCAAAGACCAGATGAAGAAAAAATATGGCAAACCGATCACCAGGCGGGGAAAGAAATAAACCGGTGTGATGGGTAGTGAGGCCAAAATTAAAAAGCGATTTTGTGACGGGTCGATTCTATTTGTATGCTAGACACTCTTTTGATTGCTATTTAATCCGGTGACCTTTTGCTGAATATTTTTACCGTCACCTCCACTGTCTTTTTCAAACTGCTCAAAATAAAAAATTACCGGCTTTTCAATCTCATGTACAAGGCCATACCTTTTTGCTATTTTAAATTGCGTATTGCGTTCGTTTAGATGCTTCATAAAACCCTGAACGAGCATTCGGAAATCTTCCAGCATCATCGCGCGTTTATTAATATTACAGCTTGCACAAGCAGGCATATAATTATCGAGTATTTCCCTTTGCGGATACCTGCATTCCCCTTTTTTATACTTCTTTCTTCTTATCGGTTTTAAGTGGTCAATATGCCAGCCTTTGGTCAACAAACATCCGCAATAGGCGCATTTTCCATCATACTTTGCAAACACTAGCTGCCTTTCTTTTTTAGTAACCGTCATAATTGATGCTTTCTGTAAATTATCGTTTGCTGACGACAGAGGTTAGTTTGGTGAAAAAAAAATTTGTGGGGAAAGTCTTTTCACATTTAATTCATTCTTTTCAAACAATAGCCAATAATCAATTATTAAAAAGAAACGTCCCTAATTCTGCTTTAAAAGATTAGCAATAGATTTAGTGGGATGCTGATAACAGGCAAGTGCTTTCCACTTATATGTAAAAGCCGTTCGAAAAGACAGAAGCAAAGGCTGGTTCAAAAAATCAAAAACCCCTTAAAAAGGGGTTTTTGATTTTTTGCAAGTATTATGTAGACTGAAAAATTACCGCTTCTTTTACTTTAAGCTTTAAAGTTCAGTGAATATCCATTCCTGTATTCTCTCTTTACAAACTGATTTGCTTCATCAAAATTTGTCACTTTCATGTTTTCAGCATCCCATAACAGTTTCTTTCTTCCGGTAAATTTGCCCGCAGCGTCTTTCAGATACCAGCTACGCAAAGCAAGATTGGCAAAAAGTACAGTCTCAGTAAGCGGACCTGCGTAATCAAAATTAGAGCTTGTTTTGCCTTTGCCAAAACCGGCTATTGCTGCATTTACCCACTGTGCATAGTGACCTTCCTGACCTCCGGGTACCCTTTCAACCGTTTGCTTTACATTCAAATAATCTTTTGTTTTCGATGTAGGCAGCAGAGTTGGGTTTGCTCCATAACAGCCGCACATCATTTTGCCTTTTGTTCCTTCAATAATGGCACCTCCGTCAGAATTACCCATTGGCTCATCTGCGCCTAACTCGGCCGGTCTTTCAGGTCTGATATTACCATCCATCCAGGTAAGCTTAACATCTGATTTGCCTTTTTTTCCGGGAAACTTCATAATAATGGAAGAAGCAGGCGGACAGCTTTCAGGATGGTAAGCGGGTGTCCACATTTTCTCATATATGTCAGCCACACTACATTCTACCTCAGATGGATAGCCGAGACCAGCCACTTTGAATGGAGGATCTATAATATGGCACCCCATGTCGCCTAATGCGCCTGTTCCAAAATCCCAGTAGCCTCGCCAGTTAAAAGGAACATATGCTGTATGGTATTCGTGAAACTGAGTAGGGCCCAACCATAATTCCCAATCCAGTTCCTTTGGTATTTCATCTTTAGTTGTGGGATAGCCGTTTCCCTGAGGCCAGACAGGACGATTAGTCCAACAGCGAATAGTATGAGCATCACCAATTAATCCGGCAGCATACCAATCCTGCATTTGTCGTACTCCATCTCCGGATGACCCCTGGTTACCCATTTGCGTCACTACCTTGTAGCGGCGGGCTGCTTCGGTTAATATCCTTGCCTCATAAATATCGTGGGTCATGGGCTTTTGCACATATACGTGCTTACCCATTTGCATCGCCATTAATGCCGGTACGGCGTGACCGTGATCAGGAATTGAAACCGATACTGCATCGATGTTCTTTTTTTCCTTATCAAGCATTTCCCTATAGTCTTTGTAATAGGTAGCCTGGGGAAAAGCAGCCCTTGTTTTTGCAGATTGACGATCGTCGACATCGCACAAGGCAACAATATTGGCATTGCCAGATTTAAAGAAGTTAGCAATATCACTTTGTCCCTTACCACCGGCTCCTATTGATCCGATATTTAATTTATCGCTTGGGGCAACAAATCCCCTGCCTAAAACATGACGGGGTACTATAAAGAAACCGGTGGCAGCCAAAGAACCGGTTTTTATAAAATTCCTTCTGGAGGAATTGTCAGGTGCATTTTTATCCATAAAACAATGTTTTTAGAAAAGCAATCAAAAAATTTTGTGTAATTAAGCGCATTTAAATGGATTTTTTAATTTTTATAAAGTTAAGTTTTGATAAATAAGAAAAAATTAGCGTTAGACCGCTAAAAAGTGTTCGGCGAAAATCTGCCTTTCACAAAATTTAAAATGCCGTAAGGCCAGTGAAATGATGGTTATGCTGTTGACAAAAAAAATCCCAGGCTATTCACCTAATTCGATGGCACACTTTTACTGATATATTTTACTGTACCTGATCTCAGCAAAAAGTCGCAACTAAAAAAACTTCTATGAAAGCTTTCAAGCATTTTATCGCTACTATTTTTCTCATTTTTGTTATAACTGTTTTTGGGGGATGCAGCCATTACACAAATCCGGCAACTGATGCTGCTTCATATCCTGCAATTTTGGAGAGAGCAAAAAAAAATAAGCGCTATTTTATTATGCAATCCGGAGTAAACCTATACACTGTAAACTCGATTGACCTGGATCAGGCAAAAAAACAAATGACAGTTACACTTGATAAAGCCGATTCGCTTCGCCTTGTTTATTTCAGGAATCCGGGCATTAGACAAAATCAGCAACAGGGCTTGGCAAATGAAATACATCTTTACATGAAGGACTCAACCAGCTATACCCTTGATGAACCTCATACAATACCTCTTGAAAGGGTAGCAAAAGTAGAGACGCTCGATTGACTTACAAGAGCAATAAAATTCTTCTGATCGTTGTAAAGAACATAATCAATAAAGCCGGCGACAGATCAAAAACGAAGCTTTTGTTCTTATAAAGCAACTATAATAAGGTGTTCATTTCTTACAATAATTTATGTGCCTCGCAAGATTATCTTCGCTAACGGCCTTTTTTCACCTGTCCAAAATAAAATTGTTTTTTCTAATGTTTAGGTGTTTTTTTGTCACCGCATTAAAAATCAAGTAAACATGTCATTGAGATTCCATGCCATCAAAAGTCTTCAAAACAGTGCTCCTGTAGTAGCAGTACAACAAAGTACCAAGGTTACTGCAATCTTTGGAGAAAATGTATTTACCATTAAAACAGCGAGAGAATATTTAAGCGATGAGGCCTACAAAAGCCTTGTTACCAGTATTAGAGGTGGAAGAAAAATTGACAGAGCAGTTGCAGGCCAAATAGCAAACGGTATCAGGGCATGGGCAGAAAGCAAGGGAGTTACGCACTTTACCCACTGGTTTCAGCCGCTGACAGGTACAACGGCAGAAAAGCACGACAGTTTTTTTACTTTAAAAAGCGACGGAACAGCAATAGAAGAGTTCGATGGCGCTGCGTTGATACAACAGGAACCGGATGCTTCATCATTCCCGAGCGGCGGTATCAGGGCAACTTTTGAAGCCCGTGGCTATACTGCGTGGGACCCTTCCTCTCCTGCATTTGTAATGGAAATTGGTAATGGCAAGACACTGTGCATTCCCACAATTTTCGTTGCTTATACCGGTGAAAGTCTTGACTATAAAGCACCCTTACTAAAAGCTCTTGCAGCAATAGATAAAGCGGCAGTCGATGTTTGTAATTACTTTGATAAAAACATAACAAAAGTGACTCCTACGCTTGGTTGGGAGCAAGAGTACTTTGTTATAGACGAAGCAATTGCAAATGCACGCCCTGATTTAATATTATCAGATAGAACAGTTTTTGGTGCTTCTCCGGCTAAGGGCCAGCAATTGGAAGACCACTATTTCGGCTCAATACCCGAAAGAGTGTATGCTTTTATGAGAGATTTTGAAACGGAGAGTTATAAGTTGGGAATTCCTTTACGTACCCGTCACAATGAAGTAGCTCCTTCTCAATTTGAATGTGCTCCCATATTTGAAGAAGTGAATCTTGCAGTAGATCACAATACGTTATTAATGGACGTAATGATACGTGTTGCAAAACGACACCGGCTAAAAGTATTATTGCACGAAAAACCGTTTGCCGGCATCAACGGAAGTGGGAAACATAACAATTGGAGTCTTGCTACAGATACAGGAGTAAATCTTTTGTCACCCGGCAAAACTCCAAAAACAAACTTGATGTTCCTGACCTTTTTTGTAAATACAATAAAGGCTGTACATGATTATGCAGACCTGTTAAGAGCATCTATTGCAAGCGCCGGTAATGACTTTCGCCTTGGTGCCAACGAAGCTCCCCCTGCCATTATTTCTGTTTTTGCGGGGGAATACCTCAGCCGGGTACTAGGTGAAATTGAAGGCCGTGTAGGCGAGAAATTTGATGAACAGGATGAAGCAATCTTAAAATTGGATCTGCATCGTAGTATTCCTGAATTGCTTTTAGATAATACTGACCGCAATAGAACCTCTCCGTTTGCATTTACCGGCAATAAGTTTGAGTTCAGGGCCGTAGGATCTTCAGCGAATTGTGCTAATGCGATGACCACATTAAATACAATTATGGCTGAAACTTTAAGAAACTTTAGAAAAGAAGTTGACAACCTGATAGAAAAAGGTGATAAGAAAGAGGTTGCCTTAATGCATGTTATTCAAAAGTATATAGTTGACGGCAAAAACGTATTATTTGAAGGCGACGGCTATAGCGAAGAGTGGGAAAAAGAGGCTGAAAAACGTGGTTTACCAAATGTAAAAACTACCCCACTTGCCTTAGACGCAATGCTAACCGATAAAGCTAAAAAACTCTTCGAGAGAAACGGCGTTTACAATCACACAGAACTTGAAGCGAGACACGAGATAGAACTTGAAAAGTATATTAAGATCGTTCAGATTGAAGCAAGACTGATAGGAGATCTGGCAGGAAATCATATACTTCCTGCAGCAATAAAATATCAAAACACCCTTATCACCAACATAAGAGGGCTAAAGGAAATTGGTGTTGATGAAAAAAATTACTCAACACAAATTGATATGCTGCAGAAGATTTGCGACCATATCTCGACGATCAGGGAAAATGTTGATGCAATGGTAGAAGCACGCAAGGTTTGCAACAATATGACTAATACAAGAGAGAAAGCAATTGCTTACAATACGCAGGTAAAGAATAAGTATTTCGACGTTATACGTTATCATGTAGACAAGCTTGAATTACTGGTAGCCGATGAAGAATGGACTCTACCTAAATACCGGGAACTTTTATTTCTTAGATAAAAGCTTGTCTTTTTCCTTTAATAATCGTTTTTGAATAAAAGTCTCATGCAGTGTTTTGGTTGCATGGAAGACTGCTTAATCAGAAAAATATTCCTATAAATAAAAAGGAGGCTCAAAAGCTTCCTTTCTATTTTCAACAAGACGCCATTTTAATGTACTTTGTTTCTGCACTTAAATGAATGAAAAACTATGATTGCATCGTAAATCCTTCAAGGAATTTTGTCGTAAAATTTCCTTTTCTAAAATCCTCATTCTTCATTAGCTGCAAATGAAAAGGAATGGTCGTTTTTATTCCTTCAATCACATATTCGCTTAATGCACGATACATCGTATCAATAGCCTCTTCGCGGGTTTGTGCCATCGTTATCAGTTTACCTATCATACTATCATAGTACGGTGGAATAACATATCCGGCATATACATGACTGTCAATCCTTACCCCATGACCTCCGGGTTGATGGAGTGTAGTGATTCTACCAGGGCTAGGGCGAAAATCATTATAAGGATCTTCAGCATTGATACGACATTCTATCGCATGCATCTGAGGTTCGTAGTTCCGTCCGCTGATAGCATGCCCTGCAGCTATTTTAATCTGCTCTTTTATCAAATCAAAATTGATTACTTCCTCGGTTACACAATGTTCTACCTGTATCCTCGTGTTCATTTCCATGAAGTAGAAATTTTTGTGTTTATCAACGAGAAATTCTACCGTACCTACGCTCTCATAATTAATGGCACTGGCGGCCTTAATAGCAGCCTCGCCCATTCTCTGCCTTAACTCCGGGTCCATAAAAGGTGATGGGCTCTCTTCTACCAGTTTTTGATGTCGACGTTGTATAGAACAATCTCTTTCGCTCAAATGTGCTATTGTACCATATTGATCTCCTGCAATCTGAATTTCAATGTGACGTGGCTCCTCAACGAATTTTTCCATATAGAGACCGTCATTTTTAAAAGAAGCTGCTGCTTCTGTACGCGCGGTCGTGTATGCTTTTTCTATTTCCCTCTCCTCGTACACTACTCGCATACCCTTGCCGCCGCCACCGGCAGTAGCTTTTAAAATGACAGGGTAACCTATTTCTTTTGCTAGTTTTTTTGCCTGTTCGACACTTTCTAATAGCCCCTCACCGCCCGGAACAACCGGTACGCCTGCCTTGATCATGGTTTCCTTAGCAGTTATTTTATCTCCCATGCTGTTGATCATAGCAGGGGTAGGGCCAATAAATTTTATACCATGATCCGCACAGATCTGAGAGAACTTTGCATTCTCCGCAAGAAAACCATATCCGGGATGTATTGCATCAGCATTTGTAATCTCTGCTGCAGCCATAATATGCGGAATATTAAGATAAGAATCTGCACTTTGAGGCTTTCCTATACAAACAGCTTCATTAGCAAATCTTACATGCAAGCTATCTTTGTCTGCAGTAGAATAGACAGCTACTGTTTTAATGCCCATCTCACGACAAGTACGAATAACCCGAAGAGCAATCTCCCCACGGTTTGCTATCAAAATCTTTTTAAACATTAAAACTATTTGTGAATTTTAAAATTTGATAATCTGTAATTATAATAAAACTTTTCTTCGCACAAGAACTTGAACGCTTTGCGACATTATTACAAAAATTAAAAGATTCATATGATGTATTTGAATCTCAATAGTTTCAAATTATCAAGGTTCCAGTAGAAATAGTGGTTGGTCATACTCTACGGGGCTTGCATCTTCTACTAAGACCTTTACAATGGTCCCTTTTACTTCACTTTCGATTTCATTAAAAAGTTTCATTGCTTCAATAATACAAACTGTCTTACCCACAGATATTTCATCTCCTATATTCACAAAAGCAGGTTTATCAGGACCTGAACTAAGATAAAAAGTTCCTATCATGGGGCTTTTAATAGTGATAAAATTGTCATTTTGCTTTAAAGAGTTCTCTTGTCCACCTAACGGGGTAGAATTACCAAGCGCGGAGGACTGAGGTGCTGGTGCTGATAATTGAGCAGGTGGTGGTGGAGAATAAGTTTGTGCCGCTGCAGAATGATAAACAGGAATTGGTTCTTCCTTCTGCTTTATAGTTATTTTAAAATCACCTTCTTCGATTCTTAATTCTCCTATAGTACTTCTGTTAACTATCTTAATTAATTCCTGGATTTGTTTAAAGTCCATACTACCGGTTTGATTGGTTTGAGAGTGTAAAATGAGGGTTGTCTAAAGAAATGGGAGGCAAAATAGCCAATTTTAAAATACTACACCTAAAAAAATGGAAGTTTCTGCTTCAACCATCCGTTTTCATTGCTATAAGATAAAGCAAAAATATCAACTATTTTTTTTGAAAACAACTTTTTGGTTTCCTTTCGAGTGTACTCTAACAAGGTGGGTAAATAATGGGATGCAAGAGCAGAGCCAGAATCTTGTTTTCAACTCCATCGGTCAAATTTACCCTGCTTTGCATTTTGGGCTGCCAGTGTTATTTTCCGATTGTCTTTGCTCGCATGTTTCACGAATGGGTGCATCTACCGGTTTTGATTGGGTCGAAGCAGATAAACCACCAAATAAAATAATTGCCCGGAGGATTATAAATTAAACTGGTATTTTGAAAAAAAGAGAAAGGGAAAAAATTTTCTGCATAAACCTCACGCCGTGTTAGTTCTGAATTTTTGCTTACGGAAGAAAAGCATCTCGGCTATAAATATCAGCAACAAACTTATTCCGGTTGTTGCCATAACCTTTCCCAGAAAATAAAGAAAATTACCAAACTCCAACCATTCGATCAGCACGAGGTAAAAGTGGTGAATAAAAGTAAATACAAGCACGTATAAACTATATGGAGCAAAGCCCATACTTTTGATAGAAGGCTCTGCATAGTTTAATTCTGCCCCTTCCTGGGAAATAAGAATGTTTATAAGAAAAGGACGTAAATAGCCAATCAGAACACATGGCGCAGCATGAAGGCCGGGAGTTCCTAAAAAATAATCAAGCGTAATTCCGAGGATAAAAGAAACAAGCAATAAACCAAAACGAGATATATTGAAGGGCAGCCAGAGTATAAACAAAAAATAAAGGTATGGAGAGATAAACTGGTGTAATGGAGGAATCTGACTTAGCACGTAAACCTGCACGAGAATAAACAAAATGAAACGGATGATATTTTTAACTAACAGACTCATTGGTTCTTTACCGGCGCAGCCTCCAATCTGCGTTGTTCATCCCATTGAACGTTTTCTATAAGATTAACATATTCGAGACTATAAAAATTAGCAGCGGTTTTCAGGCGGATAATAAAAAAATTACTACCCGGATCTTTTGATATTTCATCTACCGTGCCTACCATAAGGTCTGGAGGATAGTTGGCAGAATAAGTACTGGTAACTACAGAATCACCTTTTGCAACAGGAGTGCTTTTGGGTATGTTTCTTAAAGTAATATAATGCGGATCTTTACCATCCCACTCAACACTACCTATGACCTTGCTCTTTTTCAGCATCGAACTAACCTTACTGTTTCGATGAAGCAAACTCATAACACGACTATAATTTTCACTTAAGTCTATCACGGTTCCTACAATGCCTTGCGGACTTACTACAGCCATATCTTTTTTTACTCCCTGGTTTGCCCCCCGATGAAGTGTCAGATAATTCATTTGCTGCGATACCGTGTTATTGATGACTTTAGCAGGCAGGTAAAGATATTTCCTTTGATGTCCAAGTGTATCTCTTATCAAACTATCGAGAGCAACTACACGGGCACTATCGGCATTTTCAAAATTGATACGCAGCAGGTTTTTTAACCTGGTATTTTCTTCGAGCAATAACCTGTTGTTTTCCTTTAAATGAAAATAATTCTGAACCTTATTATATTGTTCATTTATTGCTCCAGTCACTTCATTGGTTGCTCCTGCATAGGCTGCATGGTATGTCTCGTTATACTTAATCAGGAAGACAATCGATACAATCTGCAATACCAGAAAAAACAGAAAGTTGAAGTATCTTCTGATAAAAACGAAAATATTTTTCATATACCTCCCTCCATCAGCTCTGCCATTTGCCAGAAGGTGTATGAAAAAATGATACTATAGCAAACTGGATATTTCAGGGTAGTGCTCTTTAAATCCTTCCTGTCGTCGGACCAGGAAATCTATCTCATGATGAAAGGAAAACGTTGGTAATTTTTTAAGGCTATACCTGTACCCCGAACAACACTTTTAAGTGGATCGTCAGCTACATGCACCGGCAGTTTAATCTTCTGACTTAGCCTTTTATCGAGACCACGAAGCAATGCCCCGCCGCCTGTAAGATATAAGCCTCGTCTGTAAATATCGGCGGCCAATTCAGGTGGGGTTGTTTCCAGTGCTTTCAAAATTGCTTCCTCAATTTTAAAGATGCTTTTATCCAACGCCTCTGCCACTTCCTGGTAGCTAACCATTATTTGTTTTGGAATACCCGTAACCAGGTCACGGCCATTTACAGGAATGTCATCGGGAGGAGTTTCCAGATCCTTCATAGCAGCACCAATCTGTATTTTTATCTGTTCAGCAGTCCGCTCGCCTATTAATAAACTGTGGTACCGACGCAAGGCTTCCATAATGTCAGCAGTAAACTCATCGCCGGCAATACGAATACTCTGGTCGCAAACAATACCTGCTAAGGCTATTACAGTTATACCGGTTGTACCTCCACCGATGTCGATGATCATGTTTCCAACCGGCTCTTCCACGTCTATACCTATACCGAGTGCAGCAGCCATTGGCTCATGCAACAAATACACTTCTTTAGCTCCTGCCTGTTCTGCACTGTCGCGTACCGCACGTTTTTCCACCTCAGTAATGCTGCTGGGAATACAAATCATCATTCTCCAACTTGGTGGAAACAAAGGTTTTTTGGGATAGATCATTTTAATCATTTCCCGTATCATAAGCTCCGCTGCATTAAAATCGGCTATCACACCATCTTTTAAAGGACGGATAGTACGTATGCTTTCATGTGTTTTTTCGTGCATCATCAGGGCACGTTTACCTACTGCCAGAACAGTTTTCAGGTTATTTCTATCCAACGCCACAATTGATGGTTCATTCACCACTACCTCTTCGTTGTGAATGATAAGGGTGTTAGCTGTGCCCAAATCCATCGCTATCTCTTGTGTAAACCAGTTAAACAATCCCATTTATATTTGAGTTCCTTGAATGTTAAGTAATGCGTGCAAAGTTGTATGAAATAATCCGAATTAACAAAGTGGAAATCAGGCACGTTTTGCTGATGTAATCAAAGTAAATATAGAACAAAATTTAGTGATATTTGGTGGCGATTATTGCCAGAAGATCAAGCCTACCTTAGCAGGTACTTTGCGCATTGAATTCAGCAGCAAAAGTTGTCTTACTATTTTCTCCATTCTTGTAAGATCTAATTGTCATTGGTTTCCAAATTTTCGTGAAGCACATTTTATCTGTTTGATTTTGTTATTCAAACTCGTATCCGATATCCTTTCTAAAATACATGCCGTTAAAAGAAATATACTTTAAATAATCTATCGACTTGCTAACTGCTTCTTTTATATTTTCTCCGGTTGAAGTAATTGCCAATACTCTGCCTCCATTGGTTAATATTTTTTCATCCACTTGTTTTGTTCCCGCATGAAATACCATCACATTGCTTTCAACCTTTGCCTCGTTTAAACCTTTAATCTCTATATTTTTTTTATAATCGCCGGGATAACCTCCGCTAACAGCTACTACAGTACAACAAGCTTTATCATCAATAACAATCTTCTGGTTGGCTAAACTTCCTTTATCTGCAGCTACCAATAACTCAACCAAATCATTTTTTAAAAGTGGCAATACTACTTCCGTCTCCGGGTCTCCCATCCGACAGTTGTATTCTATTACAAAAGGATCGTTACCTACTTTTATCAAGCCAAAAAATATAAACCCTTTGTATGCCAGTTTTTCTACTTGTATCCCTTGTATGGTAGGAGCAATGATTTTTTCTTCGACCTTTTTCATAAAGACATGATCAACAAACGGAACCGGGCTAACACATCCCATTCCACCGGTATTTAAACCGGTGTCGCCCTCGCCTATTCTTTTATAATCTTTTGCATGTCCAATAATTTTATAATCTTTTCCATCGGTTAACACAAAAACACTAACTTCTATTCCCTGCAAAAATTCTTCAACGACCACCTTTGCACTGGCTTCACCAAACTGCTTGTCTTTTATCATCGCAGTAAAAACTTCTTTTGCCTCTGTAGCACTTTCACATATTACTACTCCCTTACCTGCCGCCAGGCCATCGGCTTTTAATACAATGGGCAATGTGTGGCCTTCTAAATAGTTCAATCCTTCTTCAAAATTCAATTCATCGAACTCGGCGTAGCGAGCAGTTGGAATATGAAACCGTTCCATAAAATGCTTACTGAATGCCTTACTGCCTTCTAACTGTGCAGCCGCTGCTGACGGTCCGATAATAATTATATTCTTTAGCGACTCGTCTTTTTTAAAGTAATCATAGATGCCCTGCACTAACGGATCTTCAGGACCAACGACGACCAACTCAATATTTTTAATGAGGCAAAAACTTTTTATTGCTGCAAAGTCTGACACTGAGAGATGTACGTTTTCTCCGCACAGGGCTGTTCCTGCATTTCCCGGGGCTATAAATAGCTGAGAACATAATTTACTTTGTTTTATTTTCCATGCAAAAGCATGTTCACGTCCACCCGAACCCAGCACAAGAATATTCATAAGAAACGAGTTAATAAGCAGATAAAAATACGCTGCGAAAGTAGATACTATTTATAATTGATCATAACCATAGTAGTTACTAAGCAAGTAATTGGATTTATCCCTATTTTGAGACCTTATTAGGAAAATGGAAAATTTAAAATTTAAAGTTCAAAATAGCAAGTTTTAGGGGACACAACAAAATTGCGGATTAAGGCGAAGGTGGATCGCAAAAAATAAGACGAAATCAAAATTGAATCGGCAAAAAAATCTACAAAAAAGTTAACATGAATATGAGCGCTAATGCGGAAACAACTATAAAAAGCGGACACCCAAAGGGACTTGGAGTTCTTTTTACAACAGAGATGTGGGAGCGCTTTAACTTCTATGGCATGAGGGCTTTATTAACCTTATTCCTTGCAAAAGCACTTCTTCTTGGAGAACAGCAGGCATCGATCATTTACGGCGGCTTCTTAGGTCTGTCTTACCTGACACCTATGGCGGGCGGCTATATTTCTGATAAATATTTAGGAAACCGAAATTGTATTATTTTGGGCGGCCTTACCATGGCAATCGGACAGTTTTTATTGTTCGGCAGTGCTACGATATTTACGTCAAATCTTGATCTTGCCAAAAACGTTATGTGGCTCGCGTTATTGACAATTATTTTGGGAAATGGATTTTTTAAGCCGAATATATCTTCGATGGTTGGCCAGTTATACCCTGAAAATGAGAAGAGTAAACTTGACTCTGCATTTACGATCTTTTATATGGGCATTAATGTAGGGGCATTGCTAGGTCAAACAATTTGCCCATTGCTAGGCGACGTGGAAACTACTACTGTAGTTAATGGAGCAGAAAAAGCAATACGTGATCTTACTGCTTTTAAATGGGGTTTTCTTGCAGCCGGTATTGCAATGTTAATAGGCACCATCACTTTTTTTATCTTAAAAAATAAATATGTAGTTACGCCTGAGGGCAAAGCTATTGGCGGAAAGCCAAAAGCTTCGCAAAGGCAAGATGATGACAGTGTACAGGCAAAATTTACGTCAAAAGCGGTAGCAATATTGATCGGTCTTCTGGTTGTATTTTATTTTGTATTTCAGTATTTATCGTGGGATGCGACGTCTATGCCGATGACGGGCAGCGGCATTGGCGGTTATTTTTCGGCCCTTTCGACGTCACCGATTAAAACTTATGTATATCCATTTATTTATGCTTCGGGCTGCAGTTTGGCCATTTTTATACTTACTGATAAGTCTTTAACCAACGTTGAGACACAAAGAATTTATGTGCTGTATATAGTAGCTTTCTTTGTAATCTTTTTTTGGGCAGCATTCGAACAAGCAGGTTCTTCGCTAACATTTATTGCCGATAACCAGACCGATACCCGAATTTTTGGCTGGAGGATGCCTCCAAGCATGGTGCAAAATTTCAACGGCTTTTTTGTAATCATTTTTGCGCTTCCTTTTAGTGCTTTATGGTTGTGGCTGCAGAAGCGAAATATGGAGCCCATTTCCACAGCAAAACAAGCTTTGGGTCTTGCATTGATTGCTCTTGGATATCTTATGATTGCCTTACAGGTAAAGAACCTCGGAACTCAAGGCAAAATAGGTGTAATATGGCTGATCCTTTTATACCTGCTGCACACTTGGGGCGAGCTTTGTTTATCACCAATTGGTTTATCGCTGGTAGCTAAACTGGCTCCTAAAAGGTTTGCTTCTTTACTAATGGGTGTCTGGTTTTTAGGTAATGCTGCCGGTTACGCACTTACCGGTACGCTGGGCGCACTTCTGCCTCCTACCGGCGATAAATACGCTGCAGCAGCAGAAAAGGGGATTGATCTAAGAGCGATTTTAGACAAAACCGGACAAGCGACCGCAGAACAAATGGCTTTTCTTTCCGAGAAAAAAATTCCTACAACCTATCCTGCATTTGCTGGTTTCACCATCCATAACTTATTTGAATTTTTTATGGTATTCGTGATACTTTGCGGGGCTGCATCGATAATATTATATTCGATCACTCCGTTGCTAAAAAGGATGATGCACGGAGTAAGATAAATTCTCAATCAAATTAAAAAGCTGTTCCAATCGGGCAGCTTTTTTAATTGCATGAACTATGGTAAATTTGAGAACAAACTTTTTATATGTCAGACTTAACTTTTCTTGAAACAGTGAAACTGATGCCGGCAGACTACCAACAGGAAGTAAAAGATTTTATTGAATTTGTTTGGGAGAAAAAAATGGGCAAAAAGCCCTTTGTTCCGGAGCAAAGAATACCAGGTCTTTTTAAAGGTAAAATGTGGATGAGTCCAGACTTTGATGAGCCTTTAGAAGATTTTAAAGATTACATGTAATGGGCCGTTATCTTTTAGACACACATACCCTTATCTGGTGGAATGAGGATGATGATCAGTTATCTCCAATAGCATCAAAAACCATAAAAGATTTATCCAATACCTTGTATGTTAGTATCGTCTCATTTTGGGAAATAGTAATCAAAATTACAACGGGTAAATTAAAACTTGATTACACTAGTAACGAGCTTGCGGAGGCATGCATCACCAATAACATTCAAATAGTTCCGATTAAACTTTATCATCTTAATCAACTATCACTTCTCCCGCTTATTCATCGCGATCCGTTTGATCGAATGCTTGCGGCTACGGCGTATTCAGACCATATAACATTAATTTCAAAAGACGAACAACCAGCCGCCTACAACATCTCAGTTATCTGGTAATAAATTTAAGCTTTCACTACAATATAATGGACCTAACCGAACCGAAAACACCTACCGTCACTGCTTCAACAGGCCATCCAAAACAATTATACATTTTATTTTTTGCAGAAATGTGGGAGCGGTTTTCATTCTATGGAATGAAAGCTTTGCTGCTGGCGTATATGGTTACACAACTGAAGTTTGATGAACCAAAAGGATATGCAATACTTGGGTCTTATGCTGCTTTGGTGTATACTATGCCGATGTTTGGCGGAATGATGGCAGACAAGTTTTTAGGCAATAGAAAAGCTGTGATGTTTGGCGGAGTACTAATGAGTATAGGTCACTTGGTTCTTGCAATTCCCGAGGGGTGGAGTTTCTTTTATGGTATGGCTTTCATCATTTGCGGCAATGGTTTTTTTAAACCCAACATTTCAAGTCTTGTAGGCACTTTATATGCTGATAATGATCCAAAAAAAGACAGCGGCTTCTCACTGTTTTATATGGGCATAAATATAGGTGCAGCTTTAGGGGGCTTATTGTGTGGATATGTAGGACAAAGAATTAACTGGCATTACGGCTTTGGCCTTGCGGGAATTTTTATGATTGTCGGTTTGGTCGTTTTTTATATTGGAAGTAAATCGTTCGGTGAACGTGGTCTGCCACCAGATGCTGCAGGTTTGAAAAAACCGTTGTTTGCAGGGTTCAATACAGAAGCGATTATCTACCTCGCTACACTTTGCCTTGTGCCTGTTGTAGTAGTGTTATTTAACCATTATGAGATAATGGATTTCATCATGTTTGGTTTGGGAGCGATAGCAATGGTTTATATTTTATTTATTGCTTTCGGACTAGAGAGACCTGAGCGGTTTAAATTATTTGCAGCACTCATTCTTGTCATATTTTCAACCTTGTTCTGGGCCTTTTACGAACAAAATTCGGGATCACTGAACTTGTTTGCAATGCGGAACGTAAACATGAACGCAGGGGGTACAAACCTTCCTGCTTTGTCGGTCAATAACTTTCTTCCACCTGCCTGGGTTATTTTGCTCAGTTTCTTTTTTGCCTGGTTATGGCCCGCTCTTAATAGAAAAAGAATGGAGCCTTCTACCCCACTGAAATTTGCTTTTTCGTTTATTTTAATGGGAATAGGTTTTTATGTTTTCTATGCTGCCTGCACTTTACAGGCTGGTACGGGTTTAATTTCTTTATTTTCTTTTGCGGCCGGATACTTTTTTATTATCTGCGGCGAACTTTGCATCTCCCCTATCGGACTTTCTATGATCACCAAATTATCGCCTAAAAAGATGGTAGCACTGATGATGGGAATTTGGTTTTTTGCAAGTGCAACAGGAGAATTTCTGGCAGGAAAAATAGGTTCGTTAATGAGCGTTCCGGAAGCTGTCGTCAATAACCCTGTGTTATCTCTTCCATATTATGCCAACATCTTAAATAAGATTGGCCTGTATTCAATAGGAATCGGCGTTCTTCTTATTGGTCTAGTTCCCCTCATAAGAAAGTGGATGGGCGATGTGAGATAGAAAAAGAAGTACGCTGTTTCAGAAATTACTCAGGCTGTTGTACCCATTGAGCCAGGTGGAAAATTACAGGTCGATCTTATAAAATTTGCTTGCATTTTCACCGAAAATCTTAGCCTTTTCATTTTCGGAGAATGAAGCAAAATATTCAGAAACAATTGAAAGCATTTCTGAATAGGAAGCGGCAACAAGACACACCGGCCAGTCCGATCCAAACATAATTCTTTCAGTTCCGAATGCTTCAGTAATCACATCAAGATACGGGGTATAATCTTGTTTTTTCCATGTTTTCCAAGATGCTTCAGTTACCATCCCCGATATTTTACAATAAACGTTTGAGCAGGCAGCTACTTGCTGTATATCCTTTTTCCACTCGTCGATTTGTTGGTCTTTTATGTACGGTTTAGCGATATGATCAATTACAAAAGGTTGTTCGGGAAAAGCTGTTACGAATTGATGAGTATATGCCAGTTGGTCGGGAAAAATCAGGATATCATAAGTAAAACCATATTTTCCTAAAAGCCTTACGCCGTCTAAAAAATCGGGACGCAGCATAAAGTCTCGTTGTGGCTCGCCTTGCAATACATGTCTGAAACCCTTCATCATTTTAAACTGGCTATAATACTGTAACCGCTCCTCTACATTTTTTGCCTGCAGATCGATCCACCCCACTACGCCCTTTATAAAATCCCACTTGTCGGCATTAGACAATTGAAAAAAATTTTCTTCCTCTGACTGATCAGATTGCACTGTTATACATCCATCTATTTTGTTTTCCTGAAGTACAGGAAGCAAATCGGCCGGAAGAAAGTCTTTTTGAATAACTGACATTTCATCGTTTACCCAACTATCTCTCACCGGATCAAAGTTCCAAAAATGTTGATGAGCATCTATTTTCATCTTTTATTTTATTGCAATGTCTGTTAATCTTTTCCCTTATTAAAATATTACACCTAAACTTTTTGATGCCAGCTTTATCGCAAGCAGCAGCATCGTTGCTACGCTCAGTTCAACAGAATTATAATAATTGAACTTTTATCAAAAGTTGCTGAGCTGCAATCGTAAACAGCTCCCATTGGTGTAAATCATTACAATGTAGCGTTCTTCTTCAAAGAATTTCCAAGATTATTTTTTTAATCTTCTCTTTTACCTCTTGTATTTATTAAGAAGCATTAATGAAAGAAATTGAATTTAAAGATAAACTATTGCCGGTTTCTACATTAATCATAAATTAGACTGCACTTTTACAACAATCTAACTTATGGGCTAATGAAGCTATGTCTACTTATCATCTTATCAAGCTTATTACTTTTTTTTAGTGATGATGCTGAGTGCCAGGATTTCTCAAATAAAGGAAAAGATTTTTGGGTTATTTATATGGGGCATGTTGATGGCACTGTCTCCAGGATGGCTCTTTATATTACCTCAGACCAAAATGCGACAGGCAAAGTTGATGTAAACGGAAGTTCCATACCTTTCACTGTTACAGCAAACAATGTAACAACCATTCAATTTACAAACTCAAGTAATCCTTCAAACTCTGTTGTGTATAATGGGCAAATTGAAGGAGTAGGGGCAAAAAAAGGAATTCATGTTACTTCAGACAAACCAGTAGTTGTCTATTCGCATATTCTTAATTCTGCCCGATCCGGGTCTACACTTGTTTTACCCACCAATGTTTTAGGAAAAGAATATTATGCTTCCAGTTATAATCCTATAAGTGCAACCAACGCCGACAGATCTGAATTTGCAGTTGTTGCTACCGTAGATAATACAAGTGTTGAAATAACCCCTACTGCAGCAGATGCCAACGGCACTCATTCTGCCAATGTTGCTTACCAGGTGAACTTGAATAAAGGTGATGTTTACCAATATCAAAGCAACCGCGACTTAACAGGGTCACATATAAAGTCTATCGGTAGCACCACTGCGTCCTGTCAACCTATTGCAGTATTTTCAGGTTCTACGAGAACCTCTTTGGGTTGTTCAAATCCAACATCCGGAGATAATCTATACCAGCAACTATTTCCTTTTGCATCGTGGGGACGGTTATTTTATACTGCTCCTTTTATCAATCGTGCTTACGATGTCTTCAGGATTATAGTACAGGATGCATCAACAGTTGTAACTGTAAACGGAGTTGCACTTAATTCGTCGTCGTTAATTAATGGAAGATTCTATGAGTTTAATACCCAGGGAAATAATACTGCGAGGATCATTTCTTCTGATAAACCTATCTGCGTCTTTCAATATCTTATCAGCCAGAATTGTGACAATGTACCGGGCGGCAGTGATCCTGAAATGATTATTTTGAATGCTGTTGACCAAACCCTTAACGATATTACAGTAATGTCTGCAAGGAACAATCTTACTCCGCCTAATACTAATATTGTCAGTCATTTTTTAAACATTATTTTCAAGACAAATGATTTTGGATCATTACGAATTGATGGCAAAGCTCCTGCTGCTTCCCCCATAAGCATTCCAGGTACAGCCTATTCTTACATTCAGGAAAACGTCACTTCGTCTACCAATGTCAATCCGGCTCATCATATAACTTCTGACACCGGTTTTAGTTGTATTGCTTATGGTTACGGAAACATAGAATCGTATGGTTATAACGCCGGGACAAATGTTATAGACAGGTATCAATATATTACAATGCAAAACCTGTATGCTTCTGTAAATTTTCCTTCAACCTGCACCTATACTCCTTTTTACTTCTCTATTACCCTGCCCTATAAAGCCACTACTTTAAACTGGGATTTCGACAATAATCCTAACCTTTCTCCAAATGCTCCGGTTGTTAATAATGCGCCTGTTCCTGACAGCATTTTCATTAAGGATGGAAAGACACTGTATGTTTACAAGCTACCCTCCGTTTTTACCTATTCCTCTACCGGCACCTTTCCTGTAAAAGTAATTGCACAGAACGCCACCGCAGAAGGATGTAATGGCATACAGGAAATTAACTATAACGTAGTAGTATATGAGCGCCCAAAAGCTGATTTTTCAGTAATTGGAAATGGATGCTTATCGGGAATAATGCAATTCAATGATTCTACAACCAGCAATGGAAGACCGGTAATAAGCTACAACTGGAGCTTTGGAGACAACACTAATTCAACTGAAAAAAATACATCTAAAAAATACAATGCAACCGGTAATTATGATGTAAAATTTCGTGTTATTACCGATATTGGTTGTGTAAATGATACAACCAAAACGGTGGCAATAACATCTGACCCAGTCGCTGATTTTTCTTTTCCATCTCAGACTTGCGCTTCTAATGCTATTAAATTTTCAGACTCCTCAAAAGTAAAAACCGGCGCTATTACAAAATGGATATGGAATTTTGGTGACAGCAGCGCTCCTGCTATCAATACAACAAATGGATCAATTGACCATACTTTTAACTCAACCGGCTTATACAACATCAATTTAAGCGTGGAAACCGCTGCAGGGTGTTTATCAGGTATAAGCAAACCTATATCCATTCATGTGCAGCCTGTTGCTAATTTTATAATACCTGCCGTATGCCTGAATGATGCTTTTGCCACTTTTACTGACAGCAGTACTATCGCAGATGGCTCTCAAGGTAGTTTTAAATATTTATGGCATTTTGGAGATCAAAATGAAACTACCGCAAACCCTGACACATCCATTTCTGCAAACCCCCGGCACAAATACACTGCAACAGGGAGCTACAATGCGTCTTTAAAAATTATGTCAAAAGATGGCTGTACTTCTACTGTCACAAAAACTTTTTATGTAAATGGGTCTTTTCCAAAAGCTGGTTTTACTGTAAAAGACAGCAACAACTTGTGCAGTAATACAAAAGTAGACATTGTAAATACTTCAGCAGTTACTCCCGGTAGCATAACCAAAGTAGAAATTATTTGGGATGAAGCAAATGCTCCTGCAATTATCTATACTGATGAACATCCTTTTACCGGTAAAGTTTATTCGAATGTCTATCCGGCTTTACCTGTTACAAAAAGTTACGTAGTAAAACTGCTGGCCTATTCCGGTGAGACATGTGTAGATGAAGTCACTAAAACAGTTTCGGTTAACGGTTCGCCTGATGTTAGTTTTTTAACCATCCCACCTGTTTGTTTTGATGGCCCTTCGAGACAAATAACAGAAATAAAAGAAACTTCAGGATTACCAGGTTCAGGTTCTTTTACTGGTATGGGTATTACATCTTCAGGGTTGTTTAACCCTGCTTCATCCGGTCTCAATAACACAATGGGATCTTTTTCAATTGCATATACTTATACCACAGATAAAGGTTGTAAAGACACTGCAACAGGTTCTATTACAGTTTGGAAAGTAACTGCAGATGCCGGCCCTGACTTAGTTATATTAGAAGGTAATTCAGCCAATATAAATCCTGTTGTCACCGGTGATAACTTATCATTCAACTGGACTCCGCCTGCTTTTTTAAATAGCGCCATAATAAAGAATCCAACTACTACTCCTTTAAACGATATAACTTATTCACTTACGGTTACAGGTAACAGCGGTTGCTCTGCTACAGACGCTGTTAACGTTAAAGTATTAAAGGCACCTGTCATTCCAAATGCATTTTCGCCTAATAACGATGGCATCAATGATGTTTGGAATATCAGGTATTTGAATACATACGCTGATGCTTCGATAGAAGTGTACAATCGTTATGGAAGCCTTGTTTTCAGATCTATAGGATATAACAAACCGTGGGATGGAACATACAATGGGAATCAGTTGCCGGTGGGCGTTTATTATTACATTGTTGATCCTAAAAACGGAAGGCAGAAAATGAGCGGGTCGGTCACTATCTTAAGGTAGAATGTTGAATAAAAGATAAAATTTTTAACTTAGAATATCAAATAAGCTCCTTTCAATTTGTAACTGTTTTAGTGCATCTTCTTCTGTTAGTTTCCGGCCTTTTCAAAAGCGTACATTCCACAGTTTAAAGAAGTTGGGTTGGCGGTCAACCCGCAACGAAATTTCTCGGGGCCTTACAGAATAAGCCGTCGACTTTATCATTTGATCATTATCATTATTGACTGTTGAGAGGTATGTAATCATTTGTAATGCTAATCAAGGGTTGAATTAATATAAATGTGCCGTCAGGCATAAGATATTGGTAACAATTACACAAACACAGACAGTAAAGCACCGTAGGTGCGATATAAAAAAACAGATATTGCGTAGCTACGGCACGCAACAATCATTTCTGCTTATTAAACTACCAATATTCTGTAACTATCGGCACATTTAACCTGGATTAGCATTTTTAACTGAAGTGAACGGCAAATGAAGTTTACGAATAACTCGACCGTTATAAATTCAGATGACAACACTGCCAACAGCAACAGATGATATCACTATTTTTGCTGCAGCGAAATATCATTTCAAACATTTACACATTCAGCTTTAAAAAAAATGCTCTTAATTAAAACAAAACGAAGAGTCTTCTAAACCCTGAAAAATTTATTTTACAAAGTAATCTACTCTTCAAACGACGACAAATCACACTCAAGTGCTACCCTGTCCCAGTTTGCTGTATTTGCTGCGGCTTCGTACGTAGACTGCATAAATTGCAAAAGAGCTTCTTCCGGATCAGATGACAGCCTCACTGCTTCGTACGGCAATATAAATTCTCCCATTTGCGCACTAAAATAAGCAGCTTCAGGTGCTACAGGCTGTTTGCTAAAATCAGGAGTCGAGGGATAGCAGTACGCATAGAAAACTGCCTCAGGAAGCTGTTCGTTACCCGGCCAGAAGCCACATGAACTTAACTCATGGGAATAAGCTTCCTGCATTACTCTTAAAGGTACATTAGGAGCACCTCCTGGGTGCGGGGGTGCAGTTCTGCCTGAAAAACGAGTTACGGCAAGGTCAAAGCTTCCCCAGAAAAAATGAACCGGACTGCATTTACCTGTAAAACGTGCACGGAAACTGGTAAAAACAGTATTGACTTTAATGAGAGCCTTCCAAAAAGTGTTTATCTGGCTTGCATCATATGAGCAGTGCACCTCATCCTCATCAAAAGGTATTGCCGGATCTACCTCGTTTGGAGATGCATGAATGGAAGTCTTAATACCAGCAGCTTCAAGATTTTGCATCAACTCATTATAGAAACTTGCCACCGAGCGTGGATACAATTTCATTATCTGCTTCACTCCATTACTGGTTTGTATGATTAGTTGATGATCCACAAAATCAAAGTCTATTTGAAACAAGCCATCGCCGCAATTAATGCTGTTAGTAGTTAAACCTGTGGGGGAAACATAGAGCGTCGTATGCCATGAGTGATTGAGCCATGGCAAATTGCGAAGACGTATTTTACCTACTATCTGGGTCCACATTTGCACAGTATAAAGGGTGTCTTTCCACTTGTCGAAATCTAGTTTTGGCCATTTTTTATCCTGGTTCATGGGAGCAGTTATAACAGTAACGTTGATTGTAAAATAAGAAATTAATACCCTTATTGCAAGCAATCATAAAAAGAGATTGTCGCCTATAAATACTTGTTCAAAGCACAAGACCTAAAACTTCTTCACAGTTTATAGAATTTGAACCAGCAATTTAAAACAAATGAGTACTTATTTTATTTTTATAGTACCCATCGACTTTCTTTCTCACTGCTTGCTGAAATAAAATTGACTGGTTAATTAAGGGTAAAATCATTTGTGTTGTTGCTTATCATCTTATTCTGCACAAGTATTAGACATCAAAAAAGTTATTCTATTAATGCAAAAATCTCAAAAATTTACTTTCTTTTTATCTAAATAATTTTCATAGTTGCTAATAAAAACTACTACTATTTTTCAGATAAACACAAGAAAATGAAGAAACTTACATCTATAATTTTATTGACTCTGCCTGTTTTCGGCTTCTCCCAAATGGTTAATGACAGTACTTATAAAGCAACAACAGGGCAGGTATTTACAAATGGACAACAGGTAAAAATTGGTTTGGGCTCGAGAGAAGATGGTTCTTTTAAATATATAGAGCACGTGAATGCAAAAGGCGAAAAAGTAAGTTCTGATTTTGCAGCACAACCTGTCAGACTTTGGAGTGTAAGAAAGTTGAAAAGCAAAGACACTGATGCGGTGTATGGGTTCTTTACCAACAATAAGAAAGTGTATAGTATAAAAATTGAAGCTGCACTACTGGCAAAAGAGTTACAGCAATAAAAAAGTTTACATTCTCTTACACGAAGGGTTTCAAAATGTTTGATTAAATAATAAAGTTCCTCTTGTGAAGGAACTTTATTATTACTATTTAACTATTGCTTGCTACACTTATTATTGACCACCGCTTTTTACCCGGTTTTGCTCATCGTTTGCACCCCCGGTCTTCCTGCGTTCTGAAGGCATGTTTGTTTTACCAAAGCGATAAGTAAAACTAAGATTGTATTGACGGCTGTCTCTCCTCGATGCTACATTCACATCTACATCACTATATCTTGCATAACCATTAAATTGTTGGGTATTAAATATATCTCTGATACCCAATTTGAGATTGCCTTTTTTCTTGAATAATTGTTTTGAAATAGCAGAGTTAACGGCACCCATAGGATTTGCAACCAATAAACCTTCTACACCTTTACTACGATACCAGCCGCTTACTTCCGCATTCCAACCCTTACCTAAAGTAAAGCTATTGGTAATATTGGTCATTAAACTCGTAGTCTTTATATCAATAGGATCGTTTTGGTAGATACCCGAATAGTGATTATTGAAAACATTACTATAAATATTTGCATTCCACCATTTTCTTACCGGTATATTAGCCATAACTGCTACTCCCCATTGCTTCATACTGCTAAAATTTTCTATTGTCTGATAAGTGGTTTTCTTTTCGGTATCCTGTTTTAGTAATTGGGTGATAATATTGTTGGTTTGTGTATAGTTAATAGTTGTAGTTAAAAATCTATTGTAAACATGGCTTAGCTCAAAATTGTTTGTGAACTGCGGCTGTAAGTATGGGTTTCCCTGGGAATAAGTAAGCGAGTCGATAAAGTAAACAAAAGGATTAAGGGCTTCATAATCAGGACGTGTAACCCTGCGGCTGTAACTCATGTTAATCTGATTTTTCTTGCCTGCTGTATAACCGATGCCGACATTGGGAAACAGGTTAGTGTAGTTACGATTAAAAGTAGAATCGTTTTTTATCTGCCTTCCTTTAGAAACTGTATTTTCTAATCTCAACCCTGCTGTAATATCCCATTTGTTTAATTTTTTGGAAAGAATGGCATAAGCGGCATTAATATTTTCTTTGTAAACAAAATGATTGCTCCTGTTATCTAAAGTCCAGCCGGTACCGCTGTTCCGTACGTATTCAATTTCGTTATCCGTGTTGACAAAACTTGTTTTTACGCCGCTTTCCAATTTTAAACCCCCTTTAAAAGGATGGATATAATCGGCCTTAGCACTGTAGATTTTAATTATAGAAGGAATAGCACCTGCCAGGCTCACTGTCTCACCGTTTTTAATATTCTCCGCATTAAAACCCTGAGTATTCAGGTTATTATTGCTACGGTTTTTATAAAAGGCATAGTCTGCATCTACACTTAATTCACGGCCGGTAGAGTCGAAGGTATGCTTGTAGTTGACATTTGCAGATATGTTGTTATAGTGACTTTCGTTATAAGCCTGCGATTTCAGTTTGTATAGAATTAATGATTTTTCATCATATACGTTCGAGTTACTAAAAGGGTCTTGTTTGTTAGTACCAAAATTTCCGTTTAAGACAAATCCTGCAACATCCTTTTTGGAGAAATAATAATCGAGACCGGCTTTTACACTCTCGTAGTTGCCTTTAAAGTGTGTGTGGGTAAGCTGATCACCCGAACCTGCCAATGTTTTATGATCGCTGCCGTAAAATCTGCGGTCAATAGTAAGGTTATTATAACCCTGGTAAGTACCTGCGTTTACACCACCAAACAAATTCAGCTTATTGTTTCTGTAGTTGAGATTAGTTCCTGCGTTAAAACGACCGTAATAACCCTGGGTATAGCCCGCATTTGCAGAACCATTCATGCCCTTTATATTGCCCTTTTTTGTTTTTATGTTGATAATACCTGAATTACCTGCTGCGTCATACTTCGCAGGAGGATTAGTTATTATTTCAATCTGATCGAGGTTGCTGCTCTGCATATTCTTTAAAAAAGCAGCCAGATCGGTTGGGCTCATGTAGGTGGGTTTACCATCTATGAGTACCAACACGCCTTGTTTTCCTTTCAGGCTGATGTTGCCGTCATTATCAATTGATACACCAGGAGATTTTTCGAGTAACTCAAGCGCATTCTGGCCTGCATTGGTTGGAGAAGCATCGACATTTAATACCGTCATTCCCGGCCTCTGTTCAATCAATGGTCTTTTTGCGGTCACTGTAACTGTGCCCAGTGTTTTCGATTTTGGAACCAGCTTTATTGTCTTTAAAGTAATGGAGGTATCGTCTTTTGTTAGCTCAACAACTTCAGAGTAACCGGTAAGATGAGTTACTGCTGAAATTGAAACCAAATATTTTCCTGGAAGAATGTTTTCAAAACTGAAATTGCCGGTTTTGTTTGAAGTGCTGATTTTGACCAAGGAAGAATCTTTGGCCTTTAATAATGTGATGTTAGCAGATTCAAACGTTTTGGTGTCACCATCGATTACGCTACCGTTTATTCTGCCTCTTACTTGTTGCGCAAAGCTTGACAAAGAGACTGTCGCAAACACGAGTATTAGAAGTGGTAATAATTTTTTCATCGCTATTTTTTTTGTTTTTATTAGTACTTGTTATTAAGGATTACAGTACAAAGATTGGTACTATGCAATATATAGTAGCTGGTTATAGTATGAACGGTAATATTTTTAGATGAATGGCAATAGGGGAAGAATTAGTTTTCGTGTTCAAAGAATTCCTACAACTTATGAATTGGAAGATTTTCAAATAACTATGTAGAGATAACGGGAGCTGTATGAGACAAGTAATGATGTAATATGGAGTGACATAACACGTTATGCAAATACTCTATCTTTAAAAAACTTGGGTTGCCAGAGCAAGACGCTATATGTTTTATCCTACCTTGAATGCATGGTAACCAACAATAACTTATGTCTCGATTGATATTAATGATCCTGTTTTTTCTGCTGTCGCTGTTAACCATCTTTAGAGCGCCTACCACTTTGCTATGGTATGTATCTATATTGGTCACCGAATTTTGCTGGGTCTTCTTTTGTCTGGTAGTATTGTTACTGCTATGGAGAATGGGTGAAAGCCGGTATTCGGTTATTTCCTTTGTAATAGGTTTTATATCGCTAATTCTTTATTCGATGCCTGTTATTGGTGCGCTTCGTATTGCAGGCCGCTTAAAGAATTTATTTCCCGATAATATTAATTCAACAAAAAATAAAGCGATCTCTTCGCCTTATAATCCTGTTCGAATGATAACGGGTATAAATGCAAAAAGGGTTCCCTACAAAACCCTTACCTACGATTCCATTAATAAGCTTACGCTTGATTTTTACGGTTCCCTATCAAAAGGAAAGAAGCCATGTGTAATTGTGGTTCATGGAGGATCGTGGGCAGGGGGAGATAGCCAGCAGCTACCCGAGCTGAACAGCTTTCTGGCAACAAATGGCTATCATGTAGCAACTATCAATTACAGGCTTGCACCCCAGTACAAATACCCGGTTCCTCTCGAAGACCTGCAAACTGCGCTTAATTTTTTACGCTCAAATGCTGTAAAGCTTTTAATTGATACCAATAACTTTGTACTACTAGGCCGAAGCGCAGGGGGACAGATTGTTTTATCTGCAGCATACCATTACAAAGATCCGGCTATAAAAGGCGTTGTTAGTTTTTATGGTCCCGCAGACATGGTGTGGGGATACGCAAACCCAACAAATCCCCTGGTTCTTAACAGCAAAAAAGTGATGGAGGATTACCTCGGCGGCACCTATGAACAAGTGCCAAAACAGTACATTAACAGTTCCGCTACCGAGACCGCTCATATCAACTCGCCTCCTACCCTTTTGATATATGGCGAAAATGATCCTTTAGTCTCGCATCTGCATGGGGTAAGGTTAGATAAAAAGCTCGACAGCTTGCGAGTTAAGCATTATGACGTTTATCTTCCCTGGGCTACCCATGGTTTTGACTATACATTGAACGGCCCTGCAGGTCAATTGAGCACCTGGAGTGTAATGAGATTTCTTGAATTGGTTACATCTGAACCGTAAGTGACAGGAAATTCTGTCAAAGCGAGAGCTGATGCCTTTGCAAATCCTTCCAGGCCTGCATTTACCATTGCAATTTTCGATGTGTGAGGCCATGGTGTATACTCAAAGTTAATCTTAACCAAAGTCATCTTCCCTCTATCAGAATAAACACCCCGTTAGCACTTTGCATATTTCCAATTCCTTGTCTTTCCTTCCGCTATCCATTCTAATGCAGTGGCCATTCTCTTTGTACGGGTTGCATCTGTCTTAGCCTCAGCAAGCCATTCTACATATTCCCTTTTCTGAGAAGGACTAAATTTCTCGTATGCAATCATCGTAGCATCTTTTTGTTGAAGTGCGACTAAAAACCAGGGTGGTGTTTCTACCTCCTTTGATCTTAAAACCTTTTCTTTTTTCACCTTAACTCCCTTTTCATTCATTGTCATTGCCTCCTTTATATACTTAATCAAACCCTCTTGATGTGGCAGGTCTTTTATACTTTTTATCTGTCCTAAGCTACCCATTGAAGTTTTTTCACCCACTTTTTGCAAAAGATTTTCAGGATCTGACATTTGAGAACCTAACCAAAAGCCGAAGCTGCAGTGCTGTTTAAAAGCGGCCATACTGCACAAAATAGTTCCATTATATTCAAAATTTGGAAAGCTCCACTTCATTGCCTCTTTAACGTCAGGACAGGCTGTATTAACAACTTTACGTAAGTGTTTTAAAATAGGTTGTGCAAAGTCTGCTGCCTTATTTATATAATCGTCAATCCTGGAGTCAAGAAGTGACATATAAGATAATTGAGTAATTAAAATTTTAAACTTAAAGATAAGAATTCCTCTATTATGGAGATTTCACAATTCTAAAAAAAACGATACAGAAATTAGCATTCCTATATCAAAACTATAAGCTTTAAAGCATACTGAAAGGATAGATCTATAATGTCTGGCACAGTTCCCAAACCAATGAACTTGCACCTAGTATGGCGGCATCTGCATCATTTAATTCACTCAGAATGAGCTTTACTTTATTTTTATACAATGGCAGTAAGTTCTTTTCCATATGCTCGCGGGCAGGCTGTAAAAACAAGTCTCCCGCTTTAATTACACCGCCGAATAAAACAATTGCTTCCGGTGAGGTAACCATAACAAAATTGGCCAAAGCTTCTCCCAGTATCTGCCCTGTAAACTGATAAACTTCTATTGCAATCTTATCACCTTTTACAGCGCAATCATAGACCACCCTTGAATTTATTTGACCCAAGTCAAATTCACGCAGTAAACTTTCTTCGTTGCTTTGTTGCAACATTTCTTTTGCAGTTAGCATAACGCCGGTGGCAGACACATAAGATTCTAAAGAACCAAGTATATCAGTCTTCCAATGTTTTCTACCTCCCCTTATTATTGTCGTGTGCCCTAATTCGCCGGCATATCCATCCTGCCCATAAACAAGTTGTCCGTTACAAACAAGGGCACTACCCATGCCGGTACCTAAAGTGATCATTATAAAATCCTTGAAGCCTTTTGCCGCTCCATAAATCATTTCACCTAATGCGGCTGCATTTGCATCATTAGTGAGGGTGCAGGGTAGTCCAAATTTGTCAGTAATAAGTTTAGCTAAGGGCACTATGCCATTCCAGCGTAGATTGGGGGCATATTCAATAATACCTTTATAATAGTTCGCATTAGGAGCACCTACACCAATGCCTATAATATTTCCCTTCTTACTATATTTTTCAATTATAGGCATCAGGTTTTCATACAGCTCCTCGATGTAAGGTTCAACAGTTTTATAAGAATCTGTTCTTATTTTACCTTTTATCAAAATTTCTCCACGGTGATTAACGATGCCGTATTCTGAATTCGTGCCGCCAATATCAATTCCAATAGCAAGATTAGGAGAAATATTTGTCATCTATTTTATCATTTGAAAAGTCGCAAAAGTAGAAAACTTCATTTTATGATCGCCAGTTTTCCTCACCTGAGCCTAGGTTGCCGTTATACTCCATTAGAAGTTCTCAGGTATATCCTTATCAGTAAAAGTGATCATTTCATCCTGGGTAGGGCTTTCTACTTTTGATAACCGGCTTGACTGTTTTTTAATTGTTTCCTCAAATATATTCCTAATTGCCCGTGCATTAGATTTGAAATATCCCGAATCGTAATAGCGGTCAATAAAATATTCCATCTTGTAATGTGCGGCCTCCGACAATTGATTATGATAGTCAGACACCATTTTCTCAAATATTTGTATCAGCTCTTCTTTAGAGTAATCTTCGAAATGCAAACTTTTAGAAAACCGTGATTTAAGGCCTGGATTAGAAACAAGAAGTTCTTCAATTTCCTTAGGGTACCCTGCAATAATAACAACAATTTTTTCCCGATTATCCTCCATTAATTTTAACAGCGTTTCTACTGCTTCATTTCCAAAATCGTTGCCTGCTTTAAAAAGAGAGTAGGCTTCATCTATGAAAAGAACGCCACCTAAAGCACTGTAAAAAACTTTTTGTGTTTTGGGGGATGTATGTCCCACGTATTCTCCCACAAGGTCGCCCCTGCTAACTTCTACTACCTTAGATGAGGCGAGCAGACCTATATCAAAATAAATTTGCCCCAGAAGCCTGGCGACAGTAGTCTTACCTGTTCCGGGGTTACCTGTAAATACCATGTGCAGGGTAGATGGCGAAACAGGTAAACCTAATTCAATCCTCTTTTTTCGAAATTGGGCTAATGATTTCAATTCTTCAATTTCCAGCTTTATTTTATTTAAACCTGTTAGGTTTGAAAGCTCTGTTTGCTCAGTCGACTTTTCGCCCAATACCCTTGCTTCGCCCGGTCGTAGTAAAGTTTGCGGTATTTGATCTCTTTCGACTGCCATCTTTCCCTGCAAAAAATAAGCTTCCAACTGATCTTTGGCAGCAACCAGGGGATTTCGTAACATGATGTCTAACATGAAAAGCGTTTCAAGGAAAATGTCTTCAAAGCGGGGAAATAATTGATAGTAAATATCCAGAAACTCGTAAGTTTTGACCGTGCCTGCTTTACTTACTTTTCTTCTGCTATAGCTTATGTCATAACCTTGTCTTGCTGATGATTTACCGTTAAACTTTACTTTTTTTAACCTGAAAGTCTCCAGTCCAAAATCTATAGAAAATTTAAATCCCTCATGAATGAAAGTAACGGCATTGTCTACAACCAGTTTGTTATTGGTAAAGGCAATAGACTGGTAGATCAAATAATTTCTACCGTGCTGCTTAGATTCAATATAAACGAATGTGAGTTTAAGAATAGAATTTTCTGGAGTAAAATCAAGCGCTGTCGCCAGATCGTCAAAATCAATGCGCCTGTAGTCGTATTGCCCGGTAGTGTAAACGGTGATAAAGGTAGTTTTATCAATGTGCGCTAACCGGTGATTTAATATTGCAGGTACATTTCTATATTCTAATAATAGTTTTCGCATCGGCTGATCTAATGTTTGTTTTGCTTAATGGCGAACGCTTAAATATACCTACCATTTCGTTCTAAGGTGAATTCTTAACAAAAAATGATTAAAAGTAAATTTAGCAATTACAACAAAACAACTTTGTTGACAAGCTTTGTAAGAAGAATTATATTATTGTTTTAAGCGTGCCGCTGCCGCTTCATCCATAAACCATGTTACATCTCCATTTAAGGGTTGAATGAGTTGAGCAGGAAACTGGTTATAATCTTTATCTCCTTGTAAAACATGATGAACCGCATCAGCTTTTGAACTGCCGAAAACAAGAAATGCAATGTGACGTGCCTGGTTAATAAGCGGAGCGGTAAACGTAATGCGGAATACCTTTTTATCCTCTACAAAAACTTCTCTTACACCAGCATCTTTCGCGTTTACAACATCGGTATGAGGAAATAATGATGCAGTATGCGCATCATCCCCAAGACCTAAAAAGATGAGATCAAACGTTGTTGACCGGGGAGCAAAATGCTTTTCAATTTCTTGTTGATAAGCTTCTGCTGTTGCATGAGGCTCTAACGACGTATCAATCGCAAAAATTTGTTGAGGCGAAATATTAAGCGGATCAAAAAGAGCCTTTTTTGCCATTAAAGCATTGCTGTCAGGATGATCAGCAGGAACATACCGTTCATCTCCAAAGAAGAAAAAAACTTTGCTCCACTCTACCTGCGAATGATACTCTGATGCAAGCAATTCAAATAATCCTTTTGGAGAACTTCCGCCGGAAAGTGCTACAGTAAACCTTCCGTGGGTTGATATCGATTCCCTTGCCGCATTTACAAAATACCCAGCGGCTGCATGTAATACCTCTTTTGTTGTTTTAAAGATCTGCAGCATCTCTATTTCTTTTTATGATTTGGAGGAAGTGTAACCCAATGAAATCCGTCGCGTGCAATTAAAGCTTCGGCAAGTTCTGGACCCCACGAGTCGGAAGAATAGTTCGGAAAATTGACGCTTTTTTTACTTTCCCAGGCATTTAAAATCGGCATAATCAGGCTCCATGCAGCTTCTACCTGGTCGCCACGCATAAATAGTGTTTGGTCTCCGGTAATAGTATCGAGCAAAAGTGTTTCGTAGGCCTCGGGAGTATAACTTGTATAAGCACTTTCATAGTCAAATACCATGTCAACCGTGTTAAGCACCATGTCTAAGCCCGGTCGTTTTGCCTGCACCTGTAAACGGATACTCATTTCAGGTTGTATACTTATCATCAATCGGTTTTGCTGCCAGTTATCTGTTGCCTCACCGGGAAATATTAAATGTGGAACATCTTTAAATTGGATAGTAATAACAGAGGATGACTCATGCATTCTTTTACCGGTTCTTACATAGAAGGGGACATTTTGCCAGCGCCAATTATCTACAAAAAATTTGATAGCAGCAAAAGTTTCGGTGTTTGACTCAGGGTTCACCTTTGTTTCACTGCGGTATGCAGGTACCTGTTTTCCCTGTATCCATCCTTCGTCATATTGACCTCTTGCAGCATTTCTTCTTACATCTTCCGAACTAAAGGGCCTCATCGCACGCAATACGTCTACTTTACGGTTACGCACTTCTTCACCTTCAAAAGTTACCGGCGGTTCCATAGCTATAAGGCAAAGCAATTGCAGAATATGATTTTGAACCATATCACGCAATGCGCCTGCACCTTCGTAATAATCTCCACGCTCTTCTACGCCCAATTGCTCCGTTACCGAAATCTGCACGTATTCTATATAGTTCCGATTCCAGATCGGTTCAAAAAGAGAATTAGCAAACCTGAATGCAAGTATGTTTTGCACGGTCTCTTTACCCAGGTAATGGTCTATGCGATAGATTTGCTTTTCATCAAAAAGTCCGGCAAGCAATTTATTAAGGGCAGTTGCAGAGTCGAGGTCGTTACCGAAAGGTTTTTCTATTACTATTCTTGTATTATCTGCATCTTCAGCTAGTTTACACACAGCAATATTTTCAGCAATTACTTTAAAGAAATTTGGTGATACAGCCAGGTAAAAAATAACCGTGGCAGCAGTTTTCCATTCTTCTTCATGTTTTTTTATGCGTTCGCCAAATTCCTCGTAGGTCCTTTGTTGAGTAAGATCAGACACCTGGTAGTGAATATGATTTGCGAACTCCTGCCATTTAGCGGGATCTGCTTTACCTGACCGCGAAAATTGGTTTAGATCTTCAAGAAGTGTATTTATGTAATCCTCTTCGCTGTATTTGGTACGCCCTGTTCCTATTATTGAAAAATTATCTGGCAGCCAATCATCTAAAAACAGGTTATATAATGCGGGGGCCAGTTTGCGGGAATTGAGATCGCCGGTTCCACCAAAAATGACAAATATGGTGGGTTTGCCTTTACTATCTAAGCTCATGATAAAATTTTGATTTCTATTTGAATACTATTCATCGTTTCTATCGAAACCACTATTGGGCGTGGATAAAGGTTTTAAAAAACAGCAGGACGAACGGTAATTAACTTGTTCCCTCTCTAAGATCTATTATACGAATCATTGCCCAAAAAAATTTACTTATAGAATTAAACTTTAAACTCCTTTGTTTTTAAGCACTTATATTTTTTGATCTGCTTTTGTAAGTTTTTAATTTCGTGAGATTGAACGTAAAGGGCTAATTAAATCTAACACCTCATTTTTGGCATTTGTTTCCTCTTCTAGATCATAGTCATCCTGGATACCAAGCCAGAACTTAGCAGAATTTCCAAAATATTTACCTAATCTAAGAGCGGTATCTGCGGTTATCCTTCTGTTACCTTTTATTATTTCTGAAATTCTCGTTTGGGGAATATCAATTTCCCTTGAAAGCCTGTAAGCTGTTATTTTAAAAGGAATTAGAAATTCCTCAACTAATATTTCTCCCGGACGAATGTTATGAAGTTTATCCATGAGTGAACTTTTTAATGATAATCAATTATTTGAACCCCGCCGGCATTACTGTCTTTCCATTTAAAAATGATTCGCCATTGATCGTTAATTCTGATACTATAATAATTTTTAAATTTCCCCTGTAACTTTTCTAATCTGTTCGATGGCGGAATTGTCAGGTCCCCCAGGTTATAAGAGTTATTCAACATTCTTAATTTTCTACGCCCAACTTCCTGAACCTCTTTTGGAAGTGATTTAACTCTTTCCCCTAGCCATATCTTCTCTGTTTCAGCGCTTCCAAAAGAGATAATCATAGCATTATTACAATAGTAACGCTAAAGGTAAGTATTATACCAGTTAACATTTTAGGAACCCGATTAACAGAGAAAGGTCTTCATTTTACCCGTTTACGCCAGTATTTAATGCAGTTACAGGATCGCCTGACCAGTGTGTATGGAAAAAGCCTTCTTTACCGATTAATTCGTATGTATGAGCACCAAAGAAATCACGTTGCGCCTGTATCAGGTTTGAAGGCATTCGCTCACTTCTGAATGCATCGAAATAACTTAGAGAAGCTGCATAAGCCGGCACTGCAAGACCGCTGGTTATAGCACCGGCAACCACGGTTCTGGTTGCCTGTAATGTTTCTACCACCTTCGCCGCAACCTGTTCGTCTAACAACAAATGCTGCAGCTCGTGGTTGTTTTGATAGGCGTTATAGATATCATTCAGAAACTCTGATCGAATGATACAACCGCCTCTCCAGATTTTTGCAATGTCCTGGAGCTGTAAATTGTAATCGTATTGCTTTGATGCCTGGTAAAGCATATGCATTCCCTGGGCATAAGTAATGATCATACTAAAGTAAAACGCCTGCTCAAGGTTAGTAAGAAAGTCGTCTTTGTTGATGATATTTAACCGTGGCAAAGTTTCTCCGTATATAGATGCGGCCTGTGTTCTCAACGCTTTATACTTTGATAAGTCGCGCATAGAAACGGCTGTGTCAATAGTTGTAATAGGAGTTTCTAAATCGAAGGCGCTTTGCGAAGTCCACTTACCCGTGCCCTTGGCCCTTGCCTGGTCCTTAATATCGTGCAGTAATAAATGATCGGATCCTTCTTCCCTGAAAGCAAAAATGTCACGTGTTATTTCAATAAGGAAAGATTGCAGCCTGCCCTCATTCCATTTTTTAAAGAGCTCGTAAATCTCCTCTTCGGGCAACTGAATCCCTTTGTATAACAACTCGTATGTCTCTGCGATTAATTGCATAATGCCGTACTCTATTCCATTATGCACCATTTTTACAAAGTGGCCCGAAGCGCCTGGACCAATATAAGTTACGCAGGGAGCGCCATCTACCTGGGCGGCAATGGTATCTAGTATCGGCTTCACAAATTCATAAGCAGCCTTGTCGCCACCGGGCATCATGCTAGGGCCTTTTCTCGCGCCTTCCTCTCCTCCAGATATTCCCATTCCAAAGAAATGCAGCCCTACTTTTTCAAGGTCTAAAACCCTTATAATTGTATCTGTAAAATGAGAATTACCGCCGTCTATTATAATGTCGCCTTTTGTTAGCAGAGGCTTCAGGTCAGCAATAACGCTGTCTACAATTTTACCTGCAGGTACCAGCATCATTACAACTTTCGGACTTTTTAAGCTTTGAATCATCCCTTCCAGGGTTTCAAATCCTTTCACCGGGGAATCTTTTCCTTCCTCGCCAAGCAATCTCACCTTTTCGGGATCTTTATCATATCCTGCTACCGGAAAGCCATGCTCGGCCATGTTTAATAAGAGGTTGCGGCCCATCGTTCCGAGGCCAATCATTCCAAACGTCAACTCATTTTCTTGTATGCCGTTCATTATTTTATAAATTACTTTTTAAGGTTTGTAAAGACCCTTAGAATTTATGAGGTTTGCTGTTGGTCAGGCGACCAACAGCGGCGAGGCGAACCAACAGCGGTGATTGAAAATTAACTGAGCTGCTTTCTTTGCGTTTCAATTGCATCCATCAACTTGTTGTACGGCTTGTTGAATTTCTCAACTCCTTCGTCTTCTAATTTTTGGGTTATTTCGTCCAGATTAATACCAGCTTTTTTTAGCTCATTTAAAACATTTGTCGCATGCTCCAAACCTGTCTCTAAAACATCTTTAGCTTCCCCATGGTCTCTAAAAGCTTCCAAAGTTTCCATAGGAATTGTGTTCACTGTTTCTGGTCCGATTAAAGACTCCACATATTTTACATCGCTAAATGAAGGATCTTTACTGCCGGTACTAGCCCATAATAATCGTTGCGGCTTTGCACCTTTCTCTTCCAGTTTTTTAAATTTATCGCCGCCAAAAACTCTTTTATATATTTCGTACGCTTTTTTTGCAGATGCAATGGCTACCTCGCCTTTCAGTTGTGTTAAACCTTTTTCTTCCAACATAGGATCTACCATAACGTCTATCCGGCTTAAAAAGAAACTTGCTACTGATGCAATTTGATCAATCGGTTGATTTGATTGAACTCTTTCTTCCAGTCCTGCGATAAACGCTTCTGTAACTTTCTCGTATCTTGGCAAGCCGAACAGCAGGGTTACATTTATATTTATTCCCTCACTAATACACGTTCTAATTGCCGGCAAACCTTCCGCAGTCCCCGGAATTTTAATCATTACATTTTTACGGTTCACCAGTTTCCATAGTTCTCTTGCCTGCTTCACAGTGCCATCAGTATCGTTTGCCAGCAACGGAGATACTTCGAGGCTTACGTAACCATCGGCACCTTGCACTTTCTCATTGTATATGGGCAACAGCATATCAGCGGCACGTTGAATGTCTTTAATAGCCATTGCATAAAACAACTCTTCATTGTTTTGCTTTTCCTTCGACAAGGTTTTAATATCCTCATCGTAGTCTGAACTACTACTGATTGCTTTCTCAAAAATTGCCGGGTTAGAGGTAATGCCCCTTACTCCATCCTCATTAATTAGTTTGTCTAATTCACCACTGTTCATGATCTTCCTGTCGATAAAGTCAAGCCAAATGCTCTGGTCAAAGTCATGAATTTTTTTTACTCTATTTGCTTTCATATTAATACATTTTATTTGTTTAAAAAGCTGCTAGCTGTTAGCCTCGAGGCGCTAGCTTTTATAAAAGGTGTAAGAGCTTGCAGCTTGCAGCTAACAGCTAAAAGCTATTCTTCAAGCTGCTGCACTTTTTGCACTCTTCGTACATGTCGTTCAGCGCCTGAAAAAGATGCCGCTAAAAATGTTTGCATAATTTCCTGCGCCACGTTGTTGCCAATTACACGCCCGCCAAGGCAAAGCAAATTCATATCATCATCTTCAACACCCTGGTGAGCAGAGAAATGGTCATGCACCAAAGCCGCACGCACGCCTTTCACTTTATTTACAGCAATGGATGCCCCCACCCCGCTTCCGCAAACGGCTATTCCACGATCAACTTCTTTATTGGCAACTGCTCTGGCAAGCGGAATGACAAAGTCAGGATAATCGTCCTGGTCGTTTTGTTCATCAGCACCAAAATCAACCACTTCATGCCCAAGCTTTGATATGATAGTAGAGAGAAATTGCTTTAACTGAAATCCTCCATGGTCTGCTGCGATTCCTATTTTCATGGGTAGTTTCTATTAAGGTTTTTACCTTTATTTTTTGGTCGCCGGCAATTGATCTTTATTCGTCTTTTGTTGTGTCACTCACTTATGCTGTTGTTTTTCAAGCACCTTTTCCTCGCCGCAGTCCAGTTGTAAATTTTGTAAAAGTATAAATTTCAACCTTTTTATGGCTCATCTTATTTCCCTATCAACGCTTTTGCCCTTTTTATTACATTATCAACAGTAAAACCAAACAGTTCAAAAAGTTCCTCAGCCGGTGCT
>JBBPZJ010000229.1:0-6501 GCA_038199395.1 Chitinophagales bacterium | reverse complement strand
CGGCGGATAATTCACTTAAATTTTTTTCTAAAAGCGTTCGACCAAGATCTTTTAAAAGCTCTTCAAACTTTTTTTCATAATCATAAAAATTATTAATCTTGTTGAGGGCTTGCAACTCATCATACTTCTCGGATGCTAAGGCAAGGTATTCTTCTCTAGTCATGGCAGTAAGTATTGGTTTTCCAAATTTAAACTATTTTAGTAAACGACAATTTGGGATGCACCCGATCTTTCTGCAAAATATGGGCATAATGTTCCTACAGCATTGGCCTAACATGGAAATGTATATGTGGGTAATCTCGGGCTTTTCCCCTTTGCGGATGGCAGCTCAAACATTTATAAGATTACATCTGACGGACAAAGCAAAATTGTGGAAACCGGATTAACGGCCATAATTGGATTAGTATTCGACAACCGGGACCGTTTGTACGTATTGGAAACTACGAACGGGAAAAGGAATGAAGATGAGTATACAACTCCGGGCACAGGAAAGGTAGTAATGGTTAACGCTGACGGCTCAAAAGATGAAATTGCAACAGGGCTTTCTAATCCCACAGCAATGGCCTACGGACCAGATGGGAACCTGTATGTATTAAATTGGGGATTTGGGGCTGCAGCAGGAGGAGGTGAAATACTGAAAGTAACGTTGAGCCATTAAAAGCAGGCATTTTTGACAGAGGACTAAATGAAAATGAGAATATTCCATTGCCACAGATAAATAGGCCTGCTAAGCGTAAATTCAAGCGGTATTTTATAAGGAAAAATGTCCAGCCCTGTAATAAAAGAGGCAGATGCCTTTATCATTTTAAAAGATGCCAAAATGCAGCCTGATAAAAGTAGGATATACAAAGCTATCTACGACGCAACAAAAGCCCCGAAAGACTCTTCTCAGATTCTTCCTGCCTTAAACATGGCAGGATCAGAACTGAACGGATTAGGTGTTTATGATATACCGTTAAGCCATGCAAAGTTTGTGGTAGTCTTCCATGGTGCTGCCATAAACGGTATTCTCGATAGCCAACACTATTTCCAAAAATATGGAATAGACAATCCTAACCTGAAGGTTCTCGCTAAATTAAAAAAGGCGGGAGTCAACTCTTCGCATGCGGCCAAAACCTGGTATCTGAAGATGTCGATTTTAACACAATAAGTAAAGATGTTACAGTGGCCAGTAATGCTTTGATTGTTTTAATGTCCTTTCAAAATGAGGGGTTTGCCCTGATGAGCTTCTGAGATTAACTACCTATATCTCAATCTGCGCCCAGAAACCTACAGCTTCATTACACGATAAACCAAAACAAATTCTGTTGATTTTATTAAAATCAATCACAATGAAAAAGATTATTCCTGTCTTTACAACCACTTTAATTTTTGCAGTATCATTCATATTTACAGATGCTCAAAAAACTATTAATAATGTAGTATCGAATGATTTTAAAAATGACATGGCTTATTCTTCTGTTGATGAAAGAATAACTGAAACAAATAAGGTTAATAGCATTTCGCAAATAATTTGCTTATTTTAGACCACATGAAACCCTCAATACCAAACCCAATTATACTCATTGACGATGACAATGAAGACCTGGAACTTTTTATTGAAGCCTTTCAGTCACTGGAAATAGAAAATGAAGTAATCCCTTTTAACGATGCACACGATGCACTGGAATTTTTAAAAAACTCGGGAAGGCAGCCGCTGTTCATACTTTGTGATATTAATATGCCCAAAATTAATGGCCTCGACCTGCGTCAGAAGATTTATGACGATGAAATATTAAAACAAAGATCCATCCCTTTCTTATTTCTGTCAACAGCAGATGACAGGGTATTTGTTGATAAAGCGTATGATTTATCGGTACAGGGATATTTCACAAAACCAGCACGTATCAGCGAAATTAAAGAAATGCTTTTGGCTATTATCATTTACTGGCGTTACTCCCATCATCCTAATTCGAGAACTCAGACGAACAGGAAAATTTTTTAAAAGAGGTCAGTTGTCAGGGTTGAGGGTTGAGGGTTATCAGGGTTGAGGGTTGAGGGTTGTTAGTGGTCAGTTGTCGGTTGTCCGTGGTCAGGTCCCTTGGGAAACGCACAAAGCCTTTGAAGGAGACCCCAGCAGGACGAAAACTCAATTTGCTTGGTTCATTAACAAGGCAATTAGTTTCAATTTAAAACTGGATAAGCCAGGCATGCACATTGTAATAAGCGATGCCAGTTTAGTATCGCAGAAGATACATATATATGGTTATGTGATTTTAATTAGAAGAATTTTGGTTAAACGGCTCTGTGGCCGCTTTTTTTTTGAAATAAGCCTACCTTTTTTATGACGTTCCGAAAAGGGTTCGCTGCATTTTGCTGTTAGTCTTCAGCATATTAGATTGACTGATTACTTCTGCGTCGTATAAGTACGATGGCCGGTATAGCCATTTTACTACCTGTCTTTAAAAATAACTTAATAGTTTTATCGTTTAACTATTGTACCAATGTGTATTGACAGGAATTGTGTGTTAGCCAACAGAAATAATCCAATAGGGTTTTATGAACAGAATAATCTCGTACTTTAAAACTATAGCCTTTCAAAAAAGAATAGAAGCTTATTTTTTAGTAGCTATTTGCATCATCTGCACTATTTTCCTGCTCGTCTATAAGAGCAACAATTATTTCATACAAAGCGCGAAATGGGTCGAACATGAGGATGAAGTCCGCCTAAAAAACCTGCAAATTCTTTTCATTGCACAAGACCTTGAAAATATTGCCCGCGGATATTTACTGTCGGGCGACAAAGTACTCGAAATTAAATTTAACAATGCAGTTTCATTGTTGCCTGGGGCTATTTCTGAGCTTAAGAGCATTACATCTGATAATGTGTTGGCCCAGCAAAGGATAGTGGCAGCAGATAGGACAATCCAGCAGAATATCAGTTTCAGGGAAGCCTTGATTAACACAAGGCGACAGCAAGGTTTTGAAGCGGCAAACAAATTATTTAAAACAGGGATTGGAATAAGATTGATGGATAAACTGCGACAGGTTCTTTCACAAATTGATAATGAAGAAAAGCGCCTTTTAAACCAGAGAAAGAAAACCTTAGAAAAGAGCATTACCAGAGTTTCCCGAATGATTAACTTACTTGTAGCGGTTATACTTACTACCTCAATGCTTGGTTTTGTGGCCATTAATAAAAACATTACCAGGCGAAATATTGCTGAGAACAAGCTAAAGACAAATAATTATTTGATTGGCGGAATTATTAATAATTCCCACAACCCCATCTCCATCAGGAATACATCTGGAAAGTTCATCCGGGTAAATGAAGCATTTGCGACATTGGTTAATCAACCGGCCGGATTTACTCGGGAAATCCTTCTATGATGTTTTGCCAAAGCAAATTGCTGACCAGCTATTTGAAACAGATAAAGAAATATCGGAGACGATATCTCCGGTAACAAGAGAATACCAGGTTGCATTGCCAGATGGGATGCATTATTATACAACCGCCAGCTTTCCGCTTTTAGATGAGGCAGACAAAGTATATGCCCTGGGATCTATATTAACGGATGTTACTCTGGTTAACAGGGGTAAGGAGGCACTATATAAAAGTAATCAGGAGCTACAATACATTATAGATGCTTTGCAACAACTAATGGAGACTGCGCTTGATGCTATATGCGTGATGGATGAGGAGGGCAGGTTTAGGCAGGTTAGCTCTACCTGCGAAACCCTTTTTGGCTATACATCTGAAGAACTCATAGGCAAGAAGTATATCGATTTGGTTCACCACGGCGATGTTGAAAAAACCAACCAAATTGCCGCTCAAATCATGTCAGGCAAAAATGTGAACGATTTTGAGAACCGGTATTGTCGTAAGGATGGACATTTTATACCTATTTCATGGGTTGCTACCTGGTCAGCCGAAGACAAGCAGATGTATTGTATTGCGAGGGATGCTTCGCAAAAAAAGCAAACATTAGAGCAATTAAGACAAAGTGGGGTGAGCCTGGCAAATGCACAGAAGATTGCACAGTTAGGGAGTTGGGAAGTAGACTTACAAAAGAGACTGATATACTGCTCAGATGAATTTTTTACCATTGCAGGCAGAACAAGAGAGGAGATGGGTACCGATTTAGATATATTTTCTAAAATCTCTCATCCCGACGATATTACTAGGTTAAAAACGGCTTTTGAAAAAGCGATTAGGAAAGAAAGTGCCTGGGATATTGAGTTCAGAATCCTACAACCGAATGGCAATATTTTATATGTACATGGCAAAGCTGAAGTGGAGTTTAACGATGTAGGGACACCAATCTTGTTTAAGGGAACTATCCAAGACATTTCAAACCGCAAAAGGATGGAAGAGGAACGAGAGCTGGTAATACAGGAACTGACAAAGATGAATGCTGATCTAAAACAGTTTTCCTTTATCACTTCCCATAATTTCAGGGCGCCTTTATCCAACATTATAGGAATATTAAACCTTATCAATTTTACTGAGTTAGGCGAGCATAACAAAAGCATGCTGGACATGCTAAAGACATCTGCAATGAACCTAAACACTACCATCGAAGATCTTACCAAAATTATGATTATTAAAAACAATGTAAACGCAGATATGTGCGATGTTAGCCTGAGCGACGTTTACCAAAAAGTGGAAAGTGTATTTACAAATGCCATTATAGAAGCGAGAGGATATATTGAAACAGATTTCCAGGTGCCATACGTTCGGTTTAGTCCGGTGTATCTTGAAAGCGTATTAATTAATCTTATATCCAATGCTGTCCATTACCGTTCAACAGATCGGACGTTGCTTATAAAGATCAAGAGCACAATCGATGAAAATGGCAATACGAAATTGATAGTTTCTGACAACGGGCTAGGAATAGATATGAACAGGCAGAAGGACAAAATCTTTGGGCTATACCAGCGGTTTCACGAGCATACCACAGGCCAGGGGCTCGGATTGTTTATTATTAAATCTCAAATTAACGCCTTATCCGGAAAGATAGAAGTGGAAAGCGAAGTAGACAAAGGCACCACCTTTACAATTACCTTTATTACGAAGGTTTCAGGCATGGAGTTTACGATAGAGGATAAACATAAAGCCTCAAGCAGGTTAGTTGCAAAAATGAGTTAAGTGCATCACTGGGTTGCTTACATTTCCGTAGCGTTCTCCCACATTTTGGCAGCCTTTTTATTGTGCCTGTTTAATCTTCAGCCCAAATAACCCCACTACCGTTCAAAAGTGCGACCCGCCTCGGCGGGCAGGCTGCAACGATGTCGCTTTAACAACAATAGCTGGCTCATTTGCCCGTTCCCCTTAAGTGTTCTTAAAAGTCGGAGTGTCGTTCAAGGTCTTAGTTCCGCCTCGGCCGGAAGACCTTGAAAAGAAAATAAGTGGAGATGTTGCATCTCCTGCCTTTGAAAAAGGCAATTCCTCTATGCTGCGAAAGCCAATGTTTCAGTATTTTATTCTACAAATTATTATGAATATTATTCAGCTGGCAAAGTGAACGTGAAATTGTTAGACCAGTTGCAAACCACATACAGTTAGCTCTTTAATCAGCCCTCCTTATTTTCAGCGAAGACAGTAGTTCTAAGAACTGCATTTATCTTTGGTTCGAGGTTCGCTGCGCTAATACCTCTAACAACGAGTTAGTCTAAGACCTCGATTTATCCTGCTTTCGAGGTCATTCCCGGTTACGGGACAGGCTCTGCGGAAGACGCTCGAACAGCACCAACCCTATATTTAGCGCAGGAACCTCCGGGCAGAACGGTCATCCTGCGGACGATATTCAAACGACTTCGTTTATATTAGCAGAAGAACATCAAGGTAGAACGGCAAACAGAAAAATTTCTTAAAAAGATCCCTCTATTACAAAGCTATTTAATGAAGCTAATATGATAGTAATTGAACGATCTTTATCAAATGAAATTTACGGATCTATAAGAAACCTCCCGGGTGTATATTCCAATCACTACTAAAATAAACAATCATGAATAAGAGCGGACCTATCATCATAATCGAAGACGACACCGATGACCAGGAAATCTTAACGGATGTTTTTAAAGAACTGGATTACAAAAATGAAATTATTTTTTTTGACGATGGTGAAAAGGCACTTCAATTCTTAATAGATACAGCCATTAAACCATTTATTATTTTATCAGACATTAATATGCCCCGGTTAAATGGTATAGAATTAAGAGAAAAAATTCATGAAAACGAAGATTTAAGATTAAAAAGTATTCCCTACTTATTTTTTACTACAAGTGCCGACGAAAGACATGTTATTGACGCCTATTCGAAGTCAATCCAAGGCTTTTTTGTTAAACCAAATAGCTTCAATGAATTGAAACGTACAATCAAAAGAATTGTAGAGTATTGGCAGGAGTGCATATCTCCTAATTACATCAAATAATCTTTGTGCAGTGTGCGGGAACATGGATGAAAGAAGTAAGCGTGTATGGGTGATGAATGGCTATGATCCAATGTACAATAATGGTTTT
>JBBPZJ010000228.1:0-10195 GCA_038199395.1 Chitinophagales bacterium | reverse complement strand
TCTGTGTACAAAGGCTAAAAGCAAAGTAATAGAGCGAAGCGAGTATCAGGATGTGGTGGATGAGAACAACAAAAGAACGGATGAAAATCAACCATTGTATAAGACAAGACAACAGTTAATAGAGCATCCTTTCGGAACCATTAAACGAAGCTGGGGCTACAGCTACACATTGTTAAAAGGGATAAAAAAGGTCAACGGAGAGATGGCAATAATTTTCACAATGTATAACATAAGGCGAGCTATGTCCATACTTGGCGTACAGGAGCTGATAAGCAAGTTAAAAGCAATGAAAGCGGCCTGTAAAGCTAAAAAAGAAGGTATTGTAAGATGTTTTGGCTTATACGCTGCACAAGGGAGTGCAATAGCAGCATAAAAAAAGAAAATACACGATGTGCAATAGAGGCTGATATGCAGAAAACAAGATAAAAAAATGAATTTAGAAATGGAAGTTATGTTTTCGCACGGTCTGTCGTTGCGTCGCACTCTTGTACAATTTTATCGCTATTCAGCAGATTGAAACAGTGACATTTAAAAAAATTAAGGATTATTGAATATGAGTTTTAAGGAGTGGAAACAATATAAACTTGGTGACTTTTCGGAGATTCAAAACGGATATGCATTCAAAGCAAATGATTTTACCGATGCTGGGATTCCTGTTATAAAAATAAAAAACATTGCATCGTCCCAAATTCATTTTAATGATGTTCAATATTATGGCGGAGAAATTTCAGAAAGACTAAAACAGTTTTTAATAAAAAAGAATGATGTTCTTATTTCGATGACTGGTTCTAATGTGAATCAGATGGCTTCCGCGGTTGGAAAAGTTGGCAAATATCAATTTAATTATCCTGCGTTATTAAATCAACGAGTAGGTAAGGTTTATATAAAAAATTCTAATCTCGGAGACCCAGATTTCTTATACTATTTTCTTAATCGTTTTGAAACGCAATTTGAGTTGGCTTCAAGTGCAGGGGGAAGTGCGAATCAAGCAAACATATCTCCAACACAGATTAAGAACCTGCGAATTTTCCTTCCGCCAATTACAACTCAGAGAAAAATTGCCTCAGTTCTTTCTTCCTTAGATGATAAAATAGAACTGAACCGGCAAACAAACCAAACACTCGAAGCCATTGCACAAACTCTTTTTAAAGAATGGTTCGTCTACTTTAATTTTCCTGGTGCTACCGGTGAAATGCTGGAAAGTGAGTTGGGGGAGATACCGAAGGGATGGAAGGTAGGAACTGTGGGCGATTTATTTGAATTGCAAAGAGGATTTGATTTGCCCTCAACAACAAGGTTAGCAGGTAACATTCCTGTAATTGCTGCCAGCGGCTTTAATGGTTTTCATAATGAATACAAAATAAAAGCTCCTGGAATAACAACAGGTCGAAGTGGCGTACTTGGTAACGTGTTTTATATTCAGGAAAATTTCTGGCCTTTGAATACATCGTTATTTATCAAGCAATTCAAATTAGCAACCCCGCTCTTCTCATATTTTATTTTGCAGAATATTGATTTGAAGGGAATGAATGGCGGCTCTGCCGTACCTACGCTAAACAGGAATGAGGTTCATAAGGTTAAAGTAATTATTCCGGCTAAAGAATTTATTGTCAAATTTGAAAAAGTATCATTACCACTTTTTCAGCTAATAAAAGGTAATGAAGAACAAATAAGAACATTGACAAAGCTACGAGATGATCTGTTGCCCAAGTTGATGAAAGGCCAGATTAGCCTTTAGTCATTGAGTTTAGTTTCAAATATTCTGTTTGACCCTGATAAAAAATAAACTAACTAACAATGTGCTTATATGAGTGTAGATAAAATAAAGTTAATTGAAGAAGTCGATAGCATTGATGAATTAACTCAGTTGCTAACAAGAATTCTTCAGGCTTCCAGCATAACTAATGTAAGTTCTCACCAGCCGTTTATAGAAGGTGAACTCGTTAATGATCTAGGTTCTCAGTCGTTATTATTTTTTCAAACCATTGATCATCTTTCAAAAAATTACGAAGGATTTGATGTCATAAAGGAATTAGTACAAAAGAAGATAAAGGCAAAAGCATATAGCTCCATCTTTATTGTTTCTAATAAAAACATTACAGAGGGCTTCAAGGATAAATTGAGCCGGTCCTTCGGGAACTTCCATTTCACTTTTTGGGGCAGGGAGGTATTGATCGAAAGAATTGATAAATTCTTTGATGAGTTTTGGAGACACAACGACCAGAGCCTGATTATTTATGAGAAGAAATTTGAGGAAGCATTAAAAGATGATTGGAGTATAAAAAAAGTCAAACAATTTAAAGCCGCACATGAAAAACTTCTAGAAATATTCATATCTCCGAGTCTATATCATAAGGTTCACGACATGGAATCTAATCAGAAAACGCATGTTAAGATTACAGTCGGAAAACTGATTGGCATGAAACAGCCGGTAATTTTACAAGGTGAACCTGGTGTCGGAAAGACGCGGATATTAAAAGAAATCGGACATGAGTTTATATTGGAAAATTCTAAAAATAAAAAGGATAGGTATGTTCCAATATTAATAAACAATATCGATCTGATAGAGAGTAGATCTTCTAGTTCTGACCTAGTTAGCATAAGGCGTGCTGTTGAGTCCAAAATTTCGAATTCTTTTGAAGGAAAAACAATTGAGGAAATTTCTAAAGATTATATAGTTATTTTTTTGTTAGACTCGGTTGATGAATTTAATAAAGCTAATCAAGAAAGACTTTTTGATGATTTAAAACTGTTTTGTAATGAAAAAACAAGGATTTTCCTTGCAACTCGCTTTCAAGACTACTCATCAATCCACGGCCTATCTTTGTTAGGAAAAGCTGAATAGGTTTTTATTGAAAAGTTCAATGAGCATCAAATGCGCGGTTTCATTAACCTCTACTTTCAAAATGATAAGAATAAAGCCGATAACCTACTATTATGTTTGAAGGAGAACAGTATCATTCAACGGCTTCCAATCACTCCTTTAAATCTGTCACTGATTTCGATTTTGTTTGAGGAAAACAATTTTGAAATACCTGCCACAATCACTGACATTTATGACAACTTCAATAACCTGTTATTAGGTCGAACTCTTCCGGATAGTCGCTTTGCCTTCTTTGATATAAACCTGCGTGAAAGAATTCTTTCGGTTTATGCACTCGAACTATTAAACAGAGGTGAAAGGAGCTATATGACAGTTGATGAGTTTCATACCTTCTTTCAAACTTTTTTTGATCCTATTAAACAAACAATTAATCTATCCCTACTTCCAGACGCATTAGAGTTTTTAATTAATAATACAGGAATATTAACGCTACAGGATGGAAAATATGTGAGATTTCTTCACGAGAGCTATATGGAGTATTACGCTTCTCGTGAAATATTTAACAACCAGCGGCACCTCGAGGAAGATCTGGTGGAAAAATTTTTGGAGATCAGTTGGCAGTATACAGCAATTTTTTACGCAGGTAGAAGTAAAGCTATGCCAGAGTTTCTAAGAAAGGTAATTGCACGGACTTCAAGATCTACAAACAATTCTGACTTTTATAGAAGTGTCCATGGGCTTGGATATCTTATTCAGGCACTATATTTAACTGAGGATTCAATTCGGAAAGAAGCGGTTCATGCTGCACTGAAATATGTTTTGGAAATATATGATTGGATGAAGAAAATGTCTTCCGACGAGAAGTTTTTCTTTAAGGCGTTGAGTTTGCCTCTTTCAGTAATAATCAATTCCTTTTTCTTTTTTGACAATTTTAATTCAATTACCATTAGAGGGCCACTTCAAATCGCATTCGATGAGCTCTATGAAAAACTGGAATTTTCTGACGAAGAAGGAAACAAAAAAATAGATTCTAATATAGCATTTAAGCTATTTACACTCGCTATGACACTTGCAAGTCCTAGGATTGGTCATATTGATGCTATGAACAAACTGGTGTATGATTCCATATTACTGAATGATCCTTTGTTTGAGAGACTGTTAGATTTTGGGGTTTCTTTGGTTGGTAACAAACAACTATATGCAATTAAAGAACATCTAAAAAGCCCAACTAAGGCAATTTCAACCCGACATGATGTTGTTAAGTTTAATAAAGGTGCTGACGAATTGTATTTGTCTGCGCCTGTAGGTAGGTTAAGGTTTTCAGTATATGATCGTATTTATCCAGACAGGAACTACCTTTTGTTAACAGAAGGGAAGACCGATGCACAAATTATTGAACATGCCTTCACTGTGCTAACCGGACAATCTCCGTATTGGGAAATCAATCCTGTTCACGTCTCGCAAGGTGGAGCAAATGAGTTAGCAAAGATTTTACAAAGTATTGGAACTTTAATAAAAGATAAGAAAGTCTTAGGGATCTTTGATAATGACGCAAAAGGCAATCAAGAATTCAACGGTCTTCCTAAATCAAAATTTAACCTTGTTCCAGAATTTATTCGTTTAAAGAAACATATAGAGGCAGATGTTTTTGCTTTGAAGCTCCCAATCCCGCCTTTTAATGAAAAATATTTTCAAGCAGAACAACGTTTCTGTTTCTTCTCTATTGAACATTATTTTCCCGAAGAGTACCTAATAAAACACAAAATGTTAGCTACTACACCTATACCGGAGGTCTTTGAAATTTCTGATAAAGGTAGCAGAAAGAGTGATTTTTCTAAAACAGTAAGAAATGAGCTTTCCTCTGATATATTTAAAGATTTCGTTTTTCTGTTTCGTGATATAGACAAGATATTTGGCGTCAACGAAATCGAATATCAAGTTTAAGAAGGTAAATTTTAGAACTGTTTATGAGCAACTTAGTTACCGAAGATGAAATAGAACAAATAGCCTTAGATGTTTTAGTTAACGACCTGGGCTATGTAAAAATGTATGGTCCTAATATAGTAGAAAGTGATACGCCTGAACGTATCCATGCAGAAGTACTATTATCGCAACGATTACAAGATGCTATTGCCCGCATTAATCCACACATACCCACGGAAGCAAGAGAAGAAGCATACAAGAAAGTAATGCGTGCCTCTTCGTTAGATGCATTACAGAGCAATGAAACTTTTCATATAATGCTTACTGACGGTATAGATGTAAAGTTTAGAACTGCATCAGGTACACGTAGCGATAAGGTTTGGTTAATAGATTATACTCCGGGTTCTACCAATAACGAGTTCTTAGCTGTTAATCAATTTACCGTAATAGAAAACAACATCAACAAAAGAGCAGATGTTGTTTTGTTCATTAATGGTTTACCAATAGTGGTGATAGAACTAAAAAACGCCACCGATGAAAATGCAGACATCTACGATGCTTATCAGCAACTACAAACCTACAAGAGCACCATTCCTTCTCTGTTCCAGTACAATTGTTTTATGATTGCTACTGATGGCTGGTTTGCCAAAGCCGGGACCATTAGTTCAGACTACAGCCGTTTTATGGAGTGGAAATCATCAGATGGAGAACACATCATAGATACCGACACAGAGCCAGAAATGGAGCCGATTCTAAAAGGCATGCTTCAAAAAGAGAATCTGCTGGATATTATTCGTCACTTTATAGTATTCGAAAAAGGGAAGGATAAAACGATTAAGAAGATAGCCGCTTATCATCAATACTATGCGGTTAACAAGGCAATTGCAACAACTGTAAAAGCATCTGCAACAGAAGGCGATAAAAGAGCCGGTGTTATCTGGCATACACAAGGTAGTGGCAAGAGCTTAAGTATGGTTTTCTATACCGGCAAAATGGTGGTGGAACCGGCGATGAATAATCCAACCATTGTTGTTCTTACCGACCGTAATGATCTAGATGATCAACTCTTTGGAACATTTTGTGATTGTCAGCAATTACTTAGACAAGAACCCAAACAGGCAACAGACCGAAAAAGTTTACGGGAGTTATTAGCAGTAGCATCAGGCGGTATTGTTTTCACCACCATCCAAAAATTTTTACCAGAGGAAAAAGGCGATACGTTTCCTACGCTTACCAATAGGCGAAATATTGTGGTAGTAGCAGATGAAGCACACCGTAGCCAATATGATTTTATCGACGGCTTTGCCAGGCATATGCGAGATGCCTTACCTAATGCATCTTTTATCGGCTATACCGGTACACCGATAGAAAAGCAGGATGCAAGTACGCAGGCTGTATTTGGAGATTACATAGATGTATATGACATAGAGCAGGCTGTAAAAGATGGAGCTACCGTTCGCATTTACTATGAAAGCCGGTTAGCCAAAGTAAAACTAAGCGAAGCCGATAAAGCGGTAATGGATCAGCAGGTAGAGGAGATAACAGAAGACGAAGAACTGACTGATAAACAAAAGCGGTTTGCAAAGTGGGCGGGCAAAGAAGCTGTAGTAGGCAGCGAAGGCAGGTTAAAGCAAGTAGCCAAAGACATGGTAGCTCATTTTGAAGAACGTACAAAGGGAAGCAAAGGCAAAGCAATGTTTGTTGCCATGAGTCGCCGAATAGCAGTGGAGTTACACAATGAAATAGTGAAGCTACGACCTGAATGGTACAGCAAGGATGATGATAAAGGCGTTATAAAAGTCATCATGACCGGCAGCAGCAGCGATGGTCCTGAATGGGCTGAACATATACGCAACAAAAAGAAACGTACAGACATTGGCGACAGGCTAAAAGATCCCGAAGATGAATTGAAAATTGTTATTGTACGAGATATGTGGCTTACAGGGTTTGATGCACCCGTACTACATACCCTGTATATTGATAAGCCGATGAGCGGCCATAACCTCATGCAGGCTATTGCACGAATTAACCGTGTATTTGGTGACAAGCAAGGCGGGTTGGTGGTAGATTATATTGGCATAGCGCAAGACCTGAAAAAAGCCCTTGCAATCTACACAGAAAGCAAAGGAAAAGGCAAGCTGACACATGACATAGATGAAGCCGCTGCAAAGATGGTCGAGCTTTATGAAATTGTTGCAGGCCTGTTCTCTGACTTTGATTATAAAGCATACTTTGGTAAAACACCAAGAGAAAAGATGCAGTTTGTATTGGATGCCGCTAATTATGTACTAAGCCTTGCAGAAGTAGATGAAAACGGAAACATAACAAGAAATGGTAAACAGCGATTTAAAGACAACGTTACACGGTTATCACAAGCATTTGCATTATCTGTTACACATCCTGATTCCAAACTGGTAAGAGATGATTTAGCTTTCTTCCAGGCTATTAAAGCCCGAATAGCAAAATTTGATGAGAACAAACGGAAACAAACAAACCAGGAAATAGAAACAGCACTGAGGCAGATAGTAAATGATGCTGTTATTTCAGACGAAGTGATAGATATATTTGATGCAGCCGGTATCAAAAAGCCAGATATATCTATTCTCGACGACAAGTTTTTAGCCGAAGTAAGAAACATTCCTCAAAAAAATCTTGCCTTAGAATTGCTTAAACGGCTATTGGCCGATGAAGTAAAGAACAAAGCAAGAAGTAATATTTCTCAAAGCAAAAAGTTCTCGGTTCTATTAGAAGAGGCAGTAAAGCGTTATCAAAGCGGGTTGATTGAGGCAGCACAGGTAATAGACGAATTAATAAGGATGGCACAGGAAATGCGTGAAGCTGCAGACCGTGGAGAAAAGATGAACCTTCGCGAAGATGAACTTGCATTTTATGATGCACTAGCCGAAAACCCAACAGCCGAAACAATCCTGGGAGATAAAACGCTAAAAGCCATTGCACACGAACTCGTAGAAAGTGTAAGACGAAATACCTCTATTGACTGGCAATTAAAAGAAAGTGTACAAGCAAAGATGAGAACACTTATCAAGCGTATCCTTCGTAAATATAAATACCCACCAGATGACCCAGCTACAGGAGAATATACAACTTCGGTGAATAAGGTATTGAGCCAGGCGGAGATGTTAGCAGATTATTGGAGTGAGAATGAATAAAAAAAGGGGCTTAAAGCAGCCCCTCATCAGCAAATGAATAAAAACCTTCAGTAGTAACTAGGAATTATTATTAAATCTTCGTTGAACTCGGCATAAAGCCCCGTTGGTATCATCGTAGCAACCCGCGCTAAAACAGTCTGAGTGAAAGTAAGATTTTTATGAAAAAAATCCTACCTCCTACCATTGAAAAAATAAGGAAGCAAGTGCTGCAATTTTTTTTCATACAACCAGTAGCAAGCCGAAGTTCATGAAGGCGTAGAGCTTGGTTTCCAGAAGACGGTTAGGATCTTTGCGAAGGATTGATGAATGAGTATCTAACCTAATATTTAAGGTACTTGAACAGGTTCATATTATGTCCTGGCAATGTACTTAGGAGCGTATGAAGAAGCGGAGAAGTTGGATGCCTAATCATTTTAAAAGTGTGTTGTTCTGAAGCATGAGGAATCACACATGCAAGGTAAAGAAGGATGTAAGGCGCAAATGCATGTTGATATTTAATAAGCTGTGCTTTAGGAATGCCATTCCAAACCTCTCTCCCAATCTTGGTAAGGCTAACGTGTTTACCTTCAATTTCAAAAACTTCGCTGCTCGTAATTTTCTCCTTTTCAAGTTCAGGCCAGTTGCTGTCAATTGCCGTTTCCACAGACGTTTCGTTGGTAGCCCAGGGATTTGCGGCTGATCTTTTACAAACACTTAATTTTAAAGCCGTAACCTCATTTACGATCGCAGTATCTAATAAGCATATTTTGAAACTTTAGCGGGTGAAAAAAAGAAATGATTAAAAACTACTATTGCTTGTTATTTACTTTTCCGGACTCAAGAATGTTTTGTATTTCTACATAATCGTAAAAATGCACACCGCCAATTTTGGTGTAAGGCATAACGCCGGAAGATTTTAGCGATTGTAAAGTTCCAGGGGAAATTTTTAGAAGTCTCCTTACCTCGTGAGACTTCATCCACTTTTTTGGCATTGCGCCTGTTTGAGATTTTAATGCGGCAAGCAGTTCATCTAATAATTGTTTTTTAAACTGCTGGAGGTCATCAATAGTTACTATTTGATGAGCATAAATTTTTTGAGGATACGTATCCTCCGGTTTTCTAAATGTTTTTTCCATTTCTCACAATTTTTCTTTTTCACAATACAACATCAGATGATGTTAATTCACTTCATAAAAATATGACTACCTAGTTAAAAAAAAAGTGATAAATGTCAATTAATTCTTTACACACTTAAATGAAGTAAGAATAGGGATTTGATATTTTATCTTACAGAGAATTTACTGTTAGGAGTGCCAATATTTTTTCTAGTAAAATTTCAACTCATTTCGTCATTTATTTAATTCCTCTTTTTCTTCTGCTTTTCTCTTAACTCCTTAGCCAAGGGGAACTACAATAAATCTCTTTTTAAAACGCTGTAGTTAAAGTCTCCCTTTACTAAACATTCTTTCTACACTTGCCATATCTGTATTTATTTTTTCTTCATCAACCTCTGCATAAATTTGAGTAGTTGATATTTTTTTGTGTCCCAGCATCCTGCTAACTGTTTCTATCGGTACACCATTTTTTAAAGTAACGGCTGTAGCAAATGTGTGGCGGGCAAGATGAAAACTCATGTACTTTGTTATTCCGCAAACTTCACCAATGATTTTAAGACATCTGTTTACTTCCTGGTTGCTCGTATAGGGAAACACGGTTCCCCGGTTTAATGCTTTAGGGTGATCAACATATTTTTGTATTATTTCAATTGCAATACTTAAGAGTGGCACCGCTGCGTATTCATCACTCTTTTGCCGGTATATTTTGCACCACAGCTTTTGCTCAATATCTTTCTCTAAATTTTCTGGTTTCAATGCTATAACATCTGCATAAGCAAGCCCTGTGTAACAACTAAACAAGAAAAGGTCTTTAACATAAGCAATACTGTGATTACTGAAAAATTGTTTTTCTATTTTAGTCAGTTCTGTGAGGTCGAGTTTCTTTCTTTTATATCGCTTAAAGCTAAGTTTATAATCTATAAAAGGATCCTGATCGAGCCATCCTAACTGTCTGCTCCAACGTACCATCTTTTTGAGCCTTTCCATGTGCTTCATAAGGCCATTACCAGCGCAAGGGTCATATTGTTTTAGGGGGTTATGTCGAACAAAAAATTCAAATTCTATAATAAACTCATGATTTAACTGTTTGAGAAAGAAATCTACTTTACCAAACTTATCCTTAATAAACCTCTTTACATAGTCTTCGGTAGTGACATAATTCTTCATTGTTCCAGGGCTGAGCT
>JBBPZJ010000227.1:0-5219 GCA_038199395.1 Chitinophagales bacterium | reverse complement strand
TTACACTCTTATCCACATCAAATATCAATTCTTACTAATTTTAGACAGCTTCTAAGTAAAGCTAGAACTGGATAAATTTAATGCGTCTGCCCTGAATAGACACTTGAGTGGCGAAAATTCTGGAATTTTTGGTTTAAGAAAAACAGGTAAAACTTCTATCCTTTATAGCATTGAAAGAGCCTTAGATCGAAAAAAATCGTCCAGCATTTTTATCGATTGTCAAACTCTGCATCTAAAGTCGTGGAATGTTGCATTGTTGTTTTTAATTCAAGAACTGCAAAAGAAGTTTGCAATTAAGAAGACAGATTTAAAAATTTTAGAAAATTACTCAAGGGAAGATTTTGTAGCGGATTACTTTTATGACGACCTGAATACAATCTATAGAAAAAATGATAGAAAGAGCATCCTGCTAGTCTTTGATGAATTGAAAATATAACATTTAATACCTCGATTTCAGAGAATTGGAAAAATGGGACCGACTTTATCAAATTTTGGCAAATAATAAGAAGTACATATCAGAAACATAGGACAGAGAACATTTTTACTTATTTAATTACGGGCACAAATCCTCGGTGCATTGAAGAGCCTACTATCAATAAGATTGATAATCCAATTTTCGCTCAATTCCCACCTATTTATATCCCTGCTTTTGACTTTATTCAAACAAAAGAAATGGTTGATAAATTAGGTGGATATATAGGATTAAAGTTTGAGGACGTAGTTTGCGGAAAGCTAATTGAAGATTTTGGTGGTCACCCATTGCTTATGAGGCAAATGTGCAGTTACATCCACAAGCAGGTTAAAGATAAACGTCCTTTTAAGGTTACTAAAACGAATTATGAAATTTTAAAGCAAAGGTTTTATAATGATGAACAAGGCTTTTCTAAGTACGCGCAAATGGTATTAGAAGTACTAGAAAACTGGTATCAGGACGAGTTTCAAATGCTTAGTTGGCTATCGATTGGTGACGTTGATACGTTTAAAGGACTTGCAGAATCTTCTCCAGGATATGTTGCACACTTAATTAACTATGAAATAATTGAAAAGTCAGCCGACGATTATGGTTTTAAAATTGAAGCGTTAAAACTGTTCTTGTCGAATAGAAATAAGTACAAGCGGCTAAATTTAACTAATGAAGATAAACAAGCTGAAATTAGTAAAAGAAGAAATGCGATAGAGCCTCAATTAAGGAAAATTGTAAAATCTCAATTAAAGGCAAGTCTTAACGAAACAGAAGCGAAGAAGAAGGTCATCGTAGAACTATATGGTGCAAAAGAAATTACAAATAAAAGTTCGATTAATTATGCGGAGTTTTTTGAGCCAACAAAGCACAAAATCTATCTAAATACTCTTTTTGAGTTGATAAGGAAAAATTGGGAGCATTCTTTTCGAAATGTTTTTGATACCACCGTTGAGATTTTTGTAGCAAAAGCGACCTTAATTAATCATTTTCGTCAGCCCGATGCTCATGCTGCTAAAATATCTAATGCAGATTTCCAATCATTCAGAGGCGCAATGGAATGGTTGGAAGAGAAGATATCAGATTATTGATGATTAGACTACAGGTACGTATTCTGACTGGGCAATTTTCCGCCTTTGCAGGTGTTCTTCACCTGCAAACATGTATGACGAGAATACTTTGCCAGGTGAAGATGATAAACAGGGCAGAACGGCGTATAGCTCGTAGAGGATAAAATGATAACTACAGCAACGACTAAACGACACTAGAAAAAAGCTGTTGGTGAAGAACACCAACATCGGCAAGAAACAGATTTGGCTTCCAAAAGTGCTGTATCCAAGGAAATGATTGGTAAATATGAGCGGGGTGAGGCAGTGCCTTCCATTGAAGCTGCTAAAAGAATTGCAGATGCTTTCGAGGTTAGCCTGGATTATTTGTCAGGAGAAGGCGTTAATGCTTCCTTCGATAAGAAAAATCTTACACGTTTACAGGATATTGAAAAACTTGATACGGACACTAAAGAAAAAATCTATTTTGTAAGTGACAATATTATCCAAAACGTAAAAGCTAAAAAGGCTTTTGCTTCATAACTTAAAACCTATTCTAATGGCCGATACTTTGTATGTGCGTATCAAAAAAAATTATGCTGCCGATGTTATAAAAGACCTCCAGAAAATGGATGCAATAGAATTATTGGAAGAGGCCCCCATTCCTGACTGGCAAAAAAAAGAAGTACGCAAACGCCTTAAAGACCTGAAGAAAGACCCTTCAAAATCAGTTAGTTGGAATGAGGCTACAAAAAAAATAAAGGAACTGGCTAAATGAAAGGTTTTACAATCATCTTTTCACCTGTTGCACTTGATGACATAGACCAGTCCGTTGATTACTATAAAACGCAGCAACCTGGCCTTGGTAAAAGGTTTGCTGCCCAATTGCAGATAACGTTTAATGCAATTAATCGAAGCCCCTTTTTTGCCTCCTTCCGTTACGATGATATTCGTTGTGCGGCCATTAAAAAATTTCCATACCTGGTTCATTACCACATTAATGAAGATGAACTATTAGTTACTATCCTTGCCGTTTACTCCGCTTACAAAGAACCATTCTGGTAAACAAAAAAAGCCACCGGCTTTTAAACCAACGGCTTTAACTACTTATCATTACCCACGCTACAGTTGTTGGTCATAAGACACAACAACGGCGAACGCACAAGAACACCAACACAGGCACAAAAAAGCTGTTGGTGAAGAACACCAACATCGGCAAGAAAAGATTGCAGGCAAAGTATTTCTGTACCTGAATGAACTGATAAGGACATGGTTGATGGAGAAGTTCCGGCTAAAGAGCAGAAGAGCGGTAATAAAGCTATACAAGCAGTATATACAATCGAATAAAACCCTACTGGTACACTGGCAAAAAGGAATTACATATTGACTGAATAACAAGAGCCGTATGAAGGGAGACTTTCACGTACGGTTCCGTGAGCGGCTTGGGCTGAAATGCCTTTGCCTACTCGACCTCTTGTACTTTTATTTCTTTTTTGACAAATAATATTAAGTCACTAATTTATCCCTTGTCAAGTATATTTCCATTACTCCATGAAAACTTCTTTTAACGCTCAATAAGTAAGCACTATATTTTTTACCAGCTAAAAGAAAAACAGCATAATAGCCATTTTAAACTTCCTGTTTTTGCATTGCTCACTTAAGATATATTAGTGCAGGCAATAAACTGCATATTTGGAATTGTATCCATGAAAAAGCTTTTCACCAAATAAACTGGATTGCTATGTAAACTTGTCTCCGTATTGGTCAAACACCCTTTTTGTATTGTTTACCAGTTCCCACCAAAAATCAGTAGTATGCATTTGATCAATAGCCCCTTCCTTTAGTTTGCCAGGTTCATCAATAATTGACTGTGTTAGCTCTTTTGCAAACAAAGTATACGTTGGTATTTCTTCAATAAACAAGTCGAGCAACAAATTTGCACGTTGTACAGGTGATAGTTTATCTAAGGAGCCCATGATGGTAGTATTGTTACAGTGAATTTTTATAGTGTGATAACAGGCTTAAGGAATAGCAGTTATCACTGCTATTCCTGTTGAAAAATTCCATTAAATAGACTTCTTTTTTATTAGCTGATACAGCACATGGCCTATTCCGATAACGAAGCAGATTACGCCTATTAGCAGGAAGAAGTCTGAAGCACCGGAATGTTTGATTTTTAGAACACTTCCAAGGCTGGTGATGGCAAACGAGATTAGTATGAGATAAATTCCAATATTGCGTTTCATTATAATTGTTTTGATGCTTCTCTTTGACAAAATCCTATTCCACCGTGATAAGCCTTTGCAAAACGGCTGGTAAACTCATTACTGTTTATATCCTTTATTGATTGTACACCATTCTTGATTTCTATAGCAATGGCCTCGCCATTTTTCGCTACTCCAATTGTTCCGTTTTTCTCATCCTGCATCTTGCCGGCATAAAGTAATTCACTGCCTATAGTATTTACCGCGTAAATCTTATTGGGATCATCTTTAAACTTTGCCATATAGATTATCACATTTTCGGCACCGGTTACCTGCTCAATCCTGGTTACATCCAGGTATTGGTTTAATTGTAAAAACATCGGCTTGCCTTTAGCTAAAGACAGGAAGTCTGTAGCGTTTGCCTGCGCTACTACAATGTTTGGTGACAAAAGCTTCTCCGGGTTTCTGCTACAGGAGGCAAAGGCTACGAGCACAATCAATAATACCTTTTTCATGTTTTAGATTTTTTGTTAGAAATAGTTGTTGATTAAACCTGGAGCGAAGTAACACTGGTGCAAAGCCGTATTGTACAAAATCAACTTGTAAGTAACCGGAAATCTGTAGTTTTATACCACTTTTATATTTGCTATTATTGCATACAATATGACAACTACTACTATGAACGATAAGCCTGTACATGAGGGAAGAAACGTGAAACGCATTCGCGAGATACTTGGTATAAAGCAGGATGCATTAGCTATGGATCTTGGGTTGAGCCAACAGGCCATCTCTCAACTAGAGCAGAAGGAAGCTTTGGATGGTGAGCTGCTGGAGAAAATTGCTAAAATTTTAAAGGTGCCTGTTGAAGCGATAAAGAACTTTGATGAGCAGGCTGCGATAAATATAATCGCAACCAATTTTACCAGTCATGATCACTCAACAATGAATGCCGTAAATTATTATCCAACCTTTAACCCTATGGATAAAATAGTAGAGCTATATGAACGAATGCTAAATGACAAAACTGAAATGATTGATAAGTTGGAAGCGCTTTTGAAAATGAGAATGTAGCTCTTTTATCCTTCTATTACCTCTCATTTTTCCTGTATTCATTTTGTTGTTTTTTTGGTTTATTGGATTTTGCATACTCTCTTTATTTAAGTTGTCCTGGTATTGGACTTTGAAGCGGATGCCTGAATGCAGATGCCGGTTGAATGAGCCAAAAGCAAGTTGGAGTTATGGCATGGATATGCCATAGTGGAAACAGGGCGACAGCAATGCGAATGAAAGCTGCTCGGCTGCAATGAAGAAAGGAGCGGAAAAGTGGAATACCACCGTAACTTTTCTGGTGCATTGTCCCGAAGCATGACATAGGCGTCAACCTTAAATTGTCACAAAGAGTTGTTGAAAACCTTACTGGTACTGCAAAAGATATTCAGATAAGGTGTTGCATAAAAAAAGAAATAGCTACTTGTAATAAAAACATCCGGCAAGATGAAAACAAGCAGC
>JBBPZJ010000226.1:0-12582 GCA_038199395.1 Chitinophagales bacterium | reverse complement strand
CCGATATGGGATAGCTGATGCTTCTTGAGAAGGGGCCATTGTACTTTCCTGTTTTGCTACAGGTATATAGATTGGGTTAAACTAATGCTGGCACGGCTTTTTTTCGAAATTTGAAATATTCTGTTAGCCTGTTCTTTACAACCTCAGGTGTCTTTATAATGTTTGAAAAAATTATGAAAATGAACCACCTAAAACTTACCTGCGTCAGTACCAGAACGATGCACTCTATAACATTTCTGCTAATTTGTTTTAGCCTGTTCGGCTGTGGAAATGGAAATGGAAATAAAAAGGCTGTGGTTTCTTCTGAAAACGAATTGTCCACTCCTGCGTCCAAACAAAATGATCAAGCCACACCCGTTCCGGAGAAAATAGATGAAACATTGCTCAATCACCATGCAACACAAAACTCCTCTATCACCAAAAACAATGTGGGTTCCATGGCAATGTCATGGAAATATGCTACTCCTTACCCTGTAAGTCATGCTCCTTTAGTAGATAATACAGGCGTATATTTTGGAGACTGGGGCGGAACAGTATATAAATATATAAAGTAGAGCCAAAAACCGGCACGCTAATATGGAAAAACAAAATTGAAGATGCTAAAACCGACTGGGCCTGGTGCGGACTCGCCGGTACCGGAACCCTGGGTGACGGTAAACTTTTTGAGGCCAGCGTGGAAGGTACTGCTTTTGCTCTGGATCCCTCTACAGGAAAAGTTCTTTGGAAATCTGGTTTTACCGATGACCCGGAGGCAGGCAGCCTAAGTAAGCTGCTATATTATGGCGGACTCGTTTATATAGGGGTACAATCGGTCGAAGAACCTTTAACAGCAGCTAAAGAGAATTTCAAACCCGACTTTAGGGGTAAAGTAGTTGCTTTAAATGCTAATACGGGCGCAAAAGTGTGGGAACGCTACTTGGTAGATTCTCCACAAAATGGGGTTGCTGTGTGGACTTCCTTTGCCCTGGACCCAGTTCTTAATACCCTGTTTTTTACTACCGGGAACAATTATACGGGCAAAGCCAGTGGGCTTTCTGATGCGATGTTGGCTGTAGATGCAAAAACAGGCGAGATAAAATGGCATACCCAGCTAACAGAGCATGATGTTTGGACTATGAAAGATAATGAAGGACCCGATTATGATTTTGGTGGTGGGGCGCAGTTATTTAGCCCGATACTTAATGATAAAAAAAGTAAATTGGTAGGAGGTGCTCAAAAAAGCGGGGTTTACCACGGTTTTGACGCCCAAACCGGTAAAGAGGTTTGGAGTGCTGTCATAGGATATGGCGGCGTTGATGGTGGTATGCATGGCGAAGCTTCCATAGGACCTAACGGCATCTTTGCCTGGAGCAACAATAAATATCAACATAAAAATCCTCCTGCAGATTTTCCTATTAATGTTAAGGCCCTTGATCCAGCCACAGGAAGGCCAAAATGGGTGGTCAACAAAGCTCAACCGGCTGCCATAATACCGGGCTTTCTTGCAAACGATGTTTATTTTGTAGGTTCTCTGGATGGTACTATAAAAGCTTACAGTGCAGACGATGGCAAGGAGCTCTGGAAAATAAAAAATCCCGCGCCTATTCTCTCATGGCTATGGGTGGAGAATAATTCCCTATATCTTGGCGGCGGAATACCCGGAACTTTGGGAAAATGGCCAGACAAAAGTGAAAATGGAATGTATGCATACAGCCTTGTTAAATAATTGAAACTAAAAACCCCTGCATAAAAGTGCAGGGGCCGCTGTTGGTGTTCTTCACCAACAGCTTTTTTCTAGTGTCGTTTAGTCGTTGCTGTAGTTATCATTCTTCTGCCGTTGTCGGTCTTCCTTGTAGTGCTGCCGTTGCAACGGTGTTATCACCTGCAACAGAAGCCTGGGCATTTGCAATCAAATAAGACGTGGTATTTTGGAAACGTTGCCGTTAATAACGGCTGCTATGTTTTGACATGCCTATGATTGTTTACTACTTTCATCACCAACTCTTGTACGAACGATATAAGCTTTTATCGTTGCTTGTAATGTCAGAAATGATTTTCAATCAGTACTCGGAATTTTTCACGGCCACAATTTTGGAATGGAAACACCTGCTTGCCAACGATGCTTATAAACACATCATAATAAGCAGTCTTCAATTTTTAGTTAACGATGGTCGGGTTATTATTTGTGGCTTTATTGTTATGCCAAAAGACCGAAGCCCCCGAAAGAAAGTCCTTTATTAAACTCAGCTTTAATGGTATTTTTGAAAATAAGATTGCATACACATGAACTTTTCCAATTTGGATGATATAGAACTACTGCAACTTCTTCAGCAAGACAGTGAAGAAGCCTTTGCAGAGTTGTACAACCGGTATTGGAAGAGAATTTATACGCAGGCTTTAAGCTATACAAAGTGCGCTGAAGCGGCACAGGATATTGTGCAGGACGTATTTTTAAAGATTTGGATTAACAGGAAAAATCTGCATCACGTCAGGGAATTTAAGCCATACCTTCTAGTTACGGCACGTAACTTAATTATCAGCAGCCTGCGGAATAGAATTTTACATGTAGCACTTGATCCGGAAGAACAAATCGCCGAAGAAATGCTGCTTCCGGAAAGGCAGCTTTCGTATAAGCAATCAGTGGGTTTGCTTCACAAAGCAATTAATTTGTTACCTCCCCAACAGCAAAAGGCATATAATCTTAGCCGAAACGAGCGACTGCGTTACGATGATATCGCCCGGGAAATGGGTATTTCGCCGCTAACAGTTAGAACGCATATTAGCAAAGCATTGGACTTTATTCGTAAATACCTGACCAATAATGATGTTTCACCTGTCTTCCTGATCTTTCTCCTGCTTTGCAGGAAATAATATTTTTAGATTGACTAATACTATTTCTTTTTAACTGTGTCCTTATTAAGGGACCGATCTTTTAAATGTGTTATGAATAAGCATTTTGATGAATTAATTACCATGCACCTGAATGGCACCCTCAGCGAGGGTGAAAAGCAGCTATTGGTAACACTGTTAAAAGTTCCGGAAAACCAACTCTACCTGGCGTCCCAGATTGATGAAGCGTTCTTTAACGAAAGCCTGAAGGAAGAAGCTGATGATGATACAGGACAGCAAATACTTGAACGTATCCGGAAGCGAATACATCAGGATTTGCAGCAGCAGGTTCGGCCCGAAGATGAACAGTCAATATCAGAAGTGTTTCATATGGCATGGTACAGGAAAAAAGGAGTGCGGTGGATGGCTGCCGCAGCGGCCGCCATTATCCTTGTCATTTCCTTTAGCATGTTACGGAATAGCAATAAGCTGGATGAACAATCGATTGTTGCGCAAAATGACAAGGGTGGCAGAGATAGTGTCCTGACTGTTTTTCATCACGAGGTCAATATTACAGGTAAAGAAAAAAGATTTCAATTACAGGATGGCTCTTGGATCGAGCTGGCTGACAAAAGTGAGATAAGTTATTACGAACCATTTACCATTAAGCGGGATATCACACTAAAAGGAAAAGCGTTTTTCGAGGTAGCCAAAGATAAAACAAAACCATTTACAGTTACAAGTGGTGGCATTTCGACGACTGTTCTAGGCACTCAATTTACGGTTACTGCTTTTGAAAAAGCCAGCCAAATCACAGTGCGTTTGTTTGAGGGTAAAGTCGCAATAAAGAGATTGAAAATTAAAAATGCAGGGCCAAAGGACTTGGTTTACTTAATGCCCGGTGAACAATTTACATATAATGATGATGGTACCTATAAAGTTATAAAGTTTAATTCTAAAAATAATAAACCTGACAATTCAGGAGGTAACGAAGTAATAGATGATAATCCTTCAATGCCCCAAAATACCGGTGGAACATGGTATATGTTTAACAACCAGTCATTGACACAAGTGTTCGATCAATTGGCGATATTGTATAATGTAAAAATTGTTTATAACAAGAAGGATATTCAGAGTATCTATTTCACACGCAGATACAATCAATCGAAAACGTTGGAGAATATTTTAAAGGAGATAGCTACGCTGCATCATTTAACGGTTGTGAAACAGGATAGTAGTTTTGTAATTAGCAAGTAAAAATCATGGGACATAATTAAGGCATTCGCATCAGGCAAATGACTCTCCAAAATTGCCGGGAGGAAGACATTATTATCTGGTTTAAATCAACAAGCATGCTGAATGAAAAGCAACATGATAGTGCTTTCCTCATAAGCAGGTAAAATCTTAATACATAAATTATTGCATTCGTCACCGGCGGATGACTCTCCAGAAATACTGGTAGGTAGGCTTTATTATTTATTTTTTGAAACCAAAATGTAAGTCATATGAAATTTAAGCTGTCTGTTTTCAGGGCTTCCGTCCCGATCCTTTTATTCCTAACGCAAGTCTTTACGCCATCCGTCGTAAAAGCACAAAGTTCCACCGGTATTGTTATAGGTATTGTGAAAGATACCAAAAATGAGCCCCTCGTTGGCGCATCCGTTATAATCCGTAATTCAAAAACCAACTTTACTTTAGGCACCAGTACGGATACAACTGGTGTTTTCACATTCTCCAATATAGCAGCCGGTGGGCCGTATAGTTTTTCTTTATCCATGGTAGGCTTTGAGCCTCAAACTTTATCAGGCTATATCATTAAAGAAGGCACCACCTTTTCTTTAGTAGTTGAAATGAAATCATCTGCTACCTCGCTTGAACAGGTTGTGGTAGTTGGATATGGTACCCAGGCGAAAAAAGACCTAACCGGGGCAGTGGCAAGTGTAGATGTTAAAGATACCAGGCTTCAGCCCAATACCAATGCATCTCAAATGCTGAGAGGTACTGTAGCCGGAGTGCAAATGACAGATAATGGCCGCCCTGGTCAAAGTGGTAATATTGTTATAAGGGGTTTAAATTCTATTTCGGCAAGCAACGCACCTTTAATTGTTTTAGACGGCATTATTTATGCCGGAGGTAATTTGTCGGATATCAATCCCAATGATATTGAATCAATCGATATCCTAAAAGATGCCAGCTCTACCGCAATTTATGGCTCACTGGCGGCAAATGGGGTAATCGAAATAACTACCAAAAAAGGGAAATCTTCAAAGCCCCAGTTTGCCCTTAATGCCTATTACGGAATTTCTGATTACGCCAATGTTCCCAAATTTTTAAATGCGGAACAATATTTAGCTGCAAGAAAAGATGCAGAAATAGCGGAAGGAGGACCGGTGCCTTTTCAACCTATAGAATTGGATAATATCGCCGTGGGAAAAATTATTGACCCCTTTAAGGAAATAAAGCAATTCGCACCAATGTCTAATTACGACTTAAGTGTTTCAGGAAAAACTGACAGAGTTACCTATTTTTTATCCGGCGCTTTCACAAGTGCAAAATCCCCTATCAAAGGAGACAACTTCAGTCGAATATCGAGCAGGTTAAATCTTAGTGTAAAAGCTACAGATTGGTTGAAAATCGGAATTAATTCTGGTTATTCCTCAAGGGATAATTCTGGTGCAAGGGCAGATTTGCTTGCTGCAACTTATCTCAGTCCTTACGCCAGCCTTTATTTGAAGGACGGTGTATCGCCCCGACCACTTCCCCAGGATGTTGGACTGGTAAGTAATCCGTTATTTGACTACCTGTTGGATGATAACAAATCAATCACCAATGTATTGTTTTCAAACGCCTTTGCAGAAGTCAATGTTCTCAAGGGGCTAACGTATAAACTTAATGCCGGATATACCCGAACCGATTCAAAATTTTTCACTTATTCTAACTCCTATGAACCTGTAAACAGGTTGGGTTCAGGCTCAAAAAGAACTGGGGAAAGTCAGAACTACACCTTAGAAAATATTGTGAAGTACCAAAAAAAGATAGCGTTTGATCACAAACTGGACCTGACACTGTTATACGGTATCTATGAATTCAAAAACCAGTTTTCTTTCATGTCCAGTCAGAATATCTTCAATGATGCTTTAGGGTATAATGCATTGGAGATAGGGAATAATTATAACATTGACGCGGGAGCTTCGGAAAACAAACAAAATTCGAGCATGGCAAGGCTGGGTTATTCTTTTAAAGACAAATATTTCGCCACTTTAAGCATCCGGAGAGACGGCTACTCTGCTTTTGGCGAGGGTAATAAATATGGGGTTTTTCCCGCAGTAGCGTTTAGTTGGAATGTTAGCGAGGAGACTTTTCTGCACGACATTAAGCAGATTGATTTTCTAAAGCTCAGGGCTTCCTGGGGCAGAAACGGTAACAGGGGCGTTAGTGAATACTCTTCGTTAAGCCAGGTGGGACAATTTAATTATGTGTTTGGAGATGGTTCTGCTTCTTCCGTTGGGTTGAGTACCACAACCCTGGCTAATCCGAATCTCGGATGGGAAACTTCGGAAAGTATAAATATTGGTGCAGATATACAGGCGTTTTCCTCGCGTATATCGGCTTCTGTTAACTTTTACAGTACTAATACTTATAATCTCCTTTTAAATCAAACCATCCCCAATACGAATGGCTTCGAATCATTTTTGAGAAACATTGGACAAACAAAAAATCACGGATTTGAATTAGATCTCAGAACAGTAAATATTCAAAAGAATAAATTTAGCTGGAATACCAACGTGGCATTTTCTCTTAACAGGAATAAGATCGTAAAACTTACCGGCCGGGATCTAAATCATGACGGAAAAGAAGATGATGATATTGCCAGCGGATGGTTTATCGGCGAACCGCTGGGATCGAATTTTGACTATGTATTTGATGGTATTTTTCAGAAAGGAGATGACCTTTCATTAATTCCCGGCGCTAAGGTGGGCGATATTAAGTTCAAAGATATCAGCGGACCTAATGGAGTTCCTGATGGCATCATTACTCCGGATGATAGAGCGGTAGTTAACAACAACCAGCCGAAGTTTTACCTGGGCATTACCAATATATTTTCCTACGGACATTTCAGCCTGTCGTTCGCTTTTAACATTCGGGAAGGCGGCTATAGTCCACTGTCTATGCTCAATCCCGGAACGAATTTTTATGATCAGGCCAATTTTTTGAATGTGCCTTACTGGACACCGGATAATCCGATCAACACAAATCCAAGAGTAAACTACCGCAACCCGCTTGGGTATGGGTTTTACGGAGACAGAAGTTTTGTACGCCTACAGGACGCTTCACTTGGCTACAATCTGCCTGACAAGCTGCTAAGCCGGTTTAAGATTGCCGCGTTTCAGATTTACTTAAGTGGTAAAAATATTTTTACCTGGACAGATTGGAAAGGATGGGATCCTGAATTTGGTTCTGGAGGTCGAAGCCCCGGGGGCAACGGGCCTCTTCTGAAATCCATTGTTGCCGGCATAAATATTTCATTTTAAATTTTTGCGTTATGAAAATTACATTTAACAGCACCTGCCTATATATTAGTTTGGTCATTCTTTTTGCTTACTGTAGTAAAGATTATTTAAAGGAAGTTCCATTGGATAGATTCAGTCCCGAAAATTTACTTACCAATGACGCGGGTTATAATGCCGTTGTTGTAGCCTTATACGAGGCGTCCAGGCAGGAGCATATCATTGCGTCAAACAATTTTGAGTATATGACTGTTGGAACTGATCAAACCCAGTGGGGCCGAAATGATTCCCGAGGCAATAAAGACTATAGCCTGCTGAACTCAAATTTAAGCGCGACGATCATTTATTGGGACTGGGCCTATAAACAGATGATCGTCCGTGCCAATCTCATTCTTGAAGATATAGATAATCCCAAGTTGAAAATTGAGGATGCCACCAGAGCTGATATCAAGGGACAGGCTTTGTTCTTCAGGGCATATACTTATAATTTTCTTGCAAATATTTACGGTGGCGTGCCCATAGTAGATAAAAGGATAACCGAACCAAAATTTGATTTTGTACGCAATTCCCGTGCTGAAGTGTTAAGCTTTGCTGCCAACGACCTGGAACAAGCAACTCAACTTTTACCGCTGGCGGTGCATGATGGAAGGATTCCGAGGGCTGCAGCGTTTCATTTACTAAGTGAAGTTTATATTTCGCTGGGCATGGAGAAGAAGGATCCATCTTTTTACGACAAATCAATTCGAGCCGCCTCCAAAGTAATTAATAAAGAAGCGGGCGACTATCAACTAATAACTTCCCGGTTTGGACCCGCAAGTTCAAAGCCGGGCGATGTTTTCTCAGATATATTTGCGGATGGACAGATCAACAAATCTGAGGGTAATAAAGAAGTTTTATGGGCATGGCAGTTTGAGAACTTTACAGTGGGCGGTAGTTTCAACGAAGGTTCTGCAAATAACAGTATAAGGTATTGGGGGCCGGAATATGATAAACTGCGGACACCGAATAACGTTTCCAATCTGGCTTCTGACAGCCTGGGAAGGGGGATAGGAGTGAATTCTCCTACCAACTATCTCAAATACGATATCTGGAGTCTGGATACTACAGACATTCGAAATTCGAAATACAATATCCGGCGTATATACTATTACAACAATCCGGCTGACCCTGAATATGTGGGCAAACCGATTAGAACAAAAAAAGGCGCCAACGGAGTGCTATATATTGTGAAAAACGATGGTACAATTACCAACATTGCTGTGGATACCCTTAGGCAATACTACCCGTTTTTCCGAAAAATTGAGGGAACACCCATCAGCAATAATAACCTGAGTGGAAACACCTCAAAAGACTTTAGCAGGATGCGGGTGGCGGAGACGTATTTATTGAGAGCAGAAGCCTATTTCAGGAAGGGCAATCTGGCGAAGGCTGCCGATGATATTAATGTGGTTCGATCAAGGGCAAATGCGGTTAACATTCAGGCTTCCGATGTAACAGAAGATTTTATTCTCGACGAAAGGTCAAGGGAACTGGCTGTAGAAGAACCAAGGCTCCGTACCCTCATTCGTATGGGCCGGCTGGTGGATCGGGTGAGAAAATACAATTCTAAACCATCTGTTCCCAACGGCCCCTCGTCCGGTACAACCATAAAGGATTTCAATAAATTCTGGCCCATTCCTCAAAAAGTAATCGACGCAAATACGGGTGCCGCATTTGAACAAAATCCGGGATATAATTAACTGGTTTAATGCTGTTATAAATTTTCATAGAGAAGTATTCATTTATTGTTGGCAGTATTAAACGAATAAAAATATAATTACATGCAAACGCGTAGAAATTTTATAAAAAATTCCCCTGCACTAATAGGCTTAATAACCACTATCGCTGGTTCCCTGAATTTCAGCATAACAGGAAAGCACAGTATCGTGCTTCGCTCTTCCTGGCAAACCGTAAATATTGGCGATATAGCACACACGCCTGGGGTACTTCATCTTTTAGAGCAGTATTTGCCGGATGTAAACGTTCGTTTATGGGCAGGTGATGTTGGAAATGGTGTGAAAGAAATGATCCTGAAGCGTTTTCCAGCCCTGGAGATATTTACTTCTTCTGATAATGCTTCGGTGGAAAGAGCTTTTAAAGAATGTGATTTTTTACTGCATGGTTCAGGCCCATCGCTGGTTGCACAAAAGGATGTAGCAAAGTGGTACAACGAAACGGGTAAGCCATTTGGTGTGTATGGCATCACTTACAGCGAATCAGACAAACTATCTGAGAGTGTCGAACTTTTGACAAAAGCCGAATTTGTGTTTTTCAGAGATTCTGTTTCCCTCCAAAATGCCAAAAATTTAGGAGTAAAATCGAAGATCATGGAATTTGGTCCGGACGGTGCTTTCGCAGTAGATGTATATGATAAACCCGCAGCTAAAAAATTTTTGAAGGAACATGCGCTTGAAGTAGGAAAATTTATGTGTGTGATTCCCAGATACAGGAATACCCCTTATTGGACGATACCGAGTAAGAATCGACCTTTTGACCCGGTTAAAGATGCCCGGAATCAAGAGATGAAAGAGCATGACCATAAAGCATTGAGGGAGGCGATTATCCAGGTTACCCAACACACAGACCTGAAGATACTGATCGTGCCTGAAGATGAAACACAGGTAGCAATAGGTAAAGAAATGCTTTACGATCCATTACCGGAGAAGGTAAAGAAAAAAGTGGTCTGGCGTGATCATTACTGGCTGACAGATGAAGCAGTAAGTACATACAAATTATCAGCCGGCCTTTTTGGTAACGAAATGCATTCTCCCATCATGTGCATAGGCAATGGTGTTCCGGCTGTTGTGTGCAGGTTTAAAGAACAAACCAGTAAGGGTATCATGTGGCGGGACATAGGATTGGGCGAATGGCTGTTTGATCTGGACGTAGAAGACGAAATTAAGGGTATAGTGCCGACGGTTCTATGGATCGCCCAAAATCCTGAAATGGCAAAAAAAAAAGCATCGAAAGCGAGAGAGAAAGTGGTGGAACGGCAACAGGCAACAATGAATTATGTAAAGCAGACATTGGCGAAGATATAGCAGTTGTACTAAGCCGCTGCACTAAAATGTGATCAGTAATATTTCGTCGATGTTATGGTTGCTTATCTTGAAAGCAAAGCCTTAAATAACTAATTGGTGGAAGTTTTTGCTCTTTTTGGTGTTCCTCGCAGCGTTGCTGCAAGGAACACCAAAAACGGCAAAGACTAGCAGGGAGATGACTTAGAAAGGCGTGTTCTCTAACAAAGCGTTACGTTAGTGCAATAGCGACTGGCTTTTCATTTGTCTCCGTAGTTGCGCACATACGGAGAGCGGCAGAAGCAACTAATACAGGTGAAGGTGATATAGAAGAGGGATGCTTCGTTAGTTCAACATGCCAGGGTCCCCGTCCATCACACACACCGCCTTTAAAGGAGACCCCCGGCAGGACGATCTTTTGAATACAGCACCTTCAGGTGGTTTGCATACTTCGTCTGTACAACGTATGCGGCAGACCTACTACCATCTTTTATACCAAATTGAAAAGAATTATCCATTCTTCTAGTTCGTGACAACCGCCAGCAGGACGAAGAACTGAAACACATCGAATTCGACCTGAAGTAAAAATAGCTAAGAGACTTTTTTTGAAATTATTGAAAAGGAACGAGCATAGAAAAACTAAGGCTAAACCGTTATAATGCATCGAACTTGTATCCTCCAGCAAAATTCCACGCAATGGCATAAACATTTTGGAATGTTGAAACACTTTCCAGGATAATAAGTGGGGACGCATGATCCTGTTGGTTTGGCGAACTCATTTTCAAAATGATGTATGTGTTCTACCCTACTGCAAATAAACCTGCAACACCAATTAAATATAGAATAAGCACTATAAAAGAATCAATGCCCATTCCTAGAAATTGCTTTTGAGGTTTAAAAATTATTCCCCAAACATACACGCTCGTGAGCAGCATGGCTAAACCGGTAAGGTAAAGATCGGATTTATGTGCACCCGGCAATACTGTTTGTCCTGAAACTAAAGCCGCTAAAAGAAACAGCACCGGCAAAAAAGCATTGCCCCCAAAAATATCACTTACCGCGAGTGTATACGCTTTCAGTTTTACGGATGCAAGCCCGGTTGATATTTCGGGCAGGGAAGTGGCGGCTGCCAGAATAGTAGCGCCGAAAAGGATACCCTGCATACCAATTTGCTTGGAAATAGCATCGCCACTTCTTTCCAGTGCATAACCGGCAACCAGTGTAACTAATGCCGTTGTAAAAAAAATAGCAAGGTTAGCGGCGGTACTTCTTTTATGTGAATCCTTTTTTGCGTTTTTATTATTGTTATTGCCCTCATCATCAGGAGCTAAATTTTTTGCCTGCCAGGGTAATCCGTTTCGGGCTTTATTTATTAATAAAAGTCCGGCAATCCATGCTAAAAAAATAAATATCACAGAAGGAGACATTCGCAAAAAAACAAGGGAAGAAGGCAATTGGTGGCCTATTACAACAAAAATTAATACAAAAAGTACTAGTAAGCCTTCCAGCACGAGTTCCATGGATGCAGCTTTATAAGTTAGGCTTGCCTTTTTTCCCACTCCAAAAACATCTAACACAACCAGTACAACGGTTTGCATGGCAATACCGCCCAGTATATTACCAACCGCAAGCTCAACATTATTTTGCAGCGATGCGCTAACGGTAATGGCGATTTCGGGAAGGTTGGTAACAATGGCAAGCACAAGCATACCCCCTAATGCCTGTCCCAATCCAAACCGCTTTGAAAGAGCATCCACTGTATTAGAAAGATAGATGCCTGAAATCCATATAGCTACGCCGCCGGTAATAAAAATACCCGCTAGCAGCCAAATAGAGAATCCCCCAATATTCATGATGCAAAATTTTATAAAAAAAAATTACAATAACCAAACCATACTGAAGCCTTCCAGATTTAGGACAGTGACGAATTAGACTTAAACGTCTTAAATTTTTTTGTTCTGCAGGGGTCTCCTCTCCTAGCCTTTGTGTGCGAGCAGGGACCCCCGCAATTGCCGAAGCAACTGCAACCGTATAAGTGGTCGAGCAGGCAAAGGCATTTCAGCCCAAGCCGCTCACGGAACCGTACGTGAAAGTCTCCCTTCATACGGCTCTTGTTATTCAGTCAATATGCAATTCCTTTTTGCCAGTGTACCAGTAGGGTTTTATTCGATTGTATATACTGCTTGTATAGCTTTATTACCGCTCTTCTG
>JBBPZJ010000225.1:0-3019 GCA_038199395.1 Chitinophagales bacterium | reverse complement strand
TCCCTGCACAATAATCTTATCTGTGTCTTTAACAGGCGCCTCTAACAATTCAGTGAACTTTTCATCACGAATGCCTGTTTTTACCTCGATCTTTTTTGCTTTGCCATTCTGCACCACATAAATAAAGGATTGTCCTTTGATGTTGCCGACGGTTTCATTGGGAACAGACAACGTCTCCTTATGACCGCTTCTTTGAATGTCAATTTTTGCATACATGCCCGGACGAATTTTTAAATCCTTGTTGGGTAAATCAATTTCCACTTTCATGGTCTTTGTGTCATCCACACTATACGCTACCCTCGAAACAGTTGCAGTGTAGCTACCATTGGGCAGTTCAGGAAAAGTGATTTCAGCTTTAGTGCCGCTGTTGATTAACACGGCATCTGTTTCAGGTATATCCACCTGTACACGGATTGGCTGCAGGTCCTGCAGCTCAAACAGTGGCATCGAACTATTGTTATTTAAACCATTTTGTATCAGAGCGCCTTTATCTGCGAAGCGATTGGTAATAACCCCCCTGAATGGAGCTTTAATCAACAGGTAACTAATCTGCATATTAATGTTCTTCAATTTGGCATTGGCAGCCTGGTAAGCTGAGCCGTTAATATCCAATTCGTCGGTTGCCTGTGCCGAAGCTCTTTTATAATCTGCCTCTGCCTTTTCTACATCGGCAACAGATGTGAGCTGGGGTGTTTTTTCATAAATGCTTTTAAGGCGGTCGTACAATGCCTTTTTTGCTTTTATATCAGCGCCTACCATTGTTTGCTCCCTGTTATTTTTTAGCCGGAAATACAATGCAGATTTTTCGTTTAGCTCTGCCTGTATCCTTTCTTTTTCCCTGTATAAATCGGGATTTTCCAAAACAGCAAGTACCTGTCCTTCTTTTACGAAGGAGCCGATATCTGCTCTTAGTTGTTTCAGGTAACCGCTTGTCATGGCAAACAATTTTACCGATTGGTTGGGCTTTGCTGTTCCCGTTAATTGCAACGAAGCGTTGAAGGCATGTTGTTCGGGAGAGGCTACCGATACAACGGGAATATTCCGGCTTTCTGTTTTGGTTGTTTTTTCTCCGTTTTCATGTCCACAGCCTTTTATAAGTAATAATGATATGATTACAATAGTTATCAGCAAAGCGATGAAGATTTTATGATTGCGTTTCATTTAGCTTGGTTTTTTGGTTGAACAAATAAAATAATACAGGCACTATATAGAGTGAAAGAAACGTGGCAGCCATAACCCCGCCTATGATGGCTCTTGCCAATGGCACATTGGCTTCGCCACCGGTCTCATATCCCAATGCCATCGGAAGCAAAGCGAGAATGGCAACAATGGCTGTCATTATAATCGGCCGGAAACGATTGGCTATCCCTTCTTTAATGGCTTCGTCTAATGGTTTGCCTTCCTTTAAAAGATTGTTCATTTTATCTACTAATAAATTACTATAAGCCACCGTAATACCTACCATCATAATAATCCCCATCATAGATTGAATGTTGAGATAAGTATTTGTTGCTAATAACATAGCGGTTACGCCAATTAAACCCAATGGAATAACGGTAATAATAATGAGTGGCAATTTGAAGGAGCGCAGCAAGGGAACGATAACCAGGTATACCAAAAGAATAGCTAACCCTAAGCCCATGCCCAGGTTACCAAAACCTTCTTTCATACTTTGCACTTCTCCGCGGATGTCAATTTTATATCCTTCGGGTAGTTGTTTGCGAAGGGCTGCTAGTTTGTTTTCTATTTCACTTGCGGCAGAACCAATATCCCTGCCTTCCACATTAGCAAATACATCCGTTACCCTTTGTATATCCAGGTGGTTAATTTCAATGGGTGCAGAAGTTAAGGAGGTTTTGGAAATGTTTTTAAGTAAGGTAGAGGCTCCGTTAGTGCCTCGTAAACTGATATTTTCTACCGATTGCGGATTGTCTAATTCTATTTCGGGATAAGTAACGCCAACATAATAATGGTTTCCGTTTTTTTCATCAATCCAGAAAGATGGTTTGAAATTTACCGAGGAGTTTAAAGCTGAAACCGTATTCTTTACTACATCTTCTGCGTTAATGCCCAATTGTGCGGCTTTTATCCGGTCAATATCCAGCTTTATTTCAGGATGGTCGTAGCGTTGGTGAACACGCACATCTTCGGTGCCTTTTACATTTTGAACAATATCCCGAACCTTAACGGCAATATCATGTGACTTTTGTAAATCATTTCCTGTAATCTGAATATCAATAGGTGAAGGCAAACCGAAATTCAAAGCAGTGGTTACAATGCCGCCGGTATTAAAAATGAATTGCACACCAGGGAATTTATCTTTCAGTTTCACCCGTAAACTTTTCACATAATCTGCCGTACTTGTTTTATAACCTTCCTTCAACTGTACAGCGATAGTAGCATCCTGTGTTCCTGAATTGGGTGTGTAAGCGGCAGGCCAGTCGTTTAATACCCCGATATTAGAGATGATGATATTTAAGTCGTTGCCAATTTCCTGTTGAATAAACTTTTCTATTTCAGTAATATTTTTTTCTGTCTGACCGATGGCTGTTCCGCTTTCCATCCGTACGTCAATAGAAATTTGTCCTACATCCATTTTGGGAAAAAGCTCTGTTCCCAACCTGCTAAACCCAAACATTGAAATAATAAACAACAACGCTGCTCCTGCTAACAACCGCCAACGGTATTGTAAAGCTTTATCAATACTTTTTACATATCTGCTGGTAAGATTTTTTACCCCTTTATCAAACTTGCCAATAAACCCTTTTGGCTGTTGGTCTGCGGAATGATTTTTAAATAATGCTGCCGCCATTATAGGCACCAACGTCATAGATATAAACCTGGAACCGATCATTGCTAAGGAAACCACTATAGCTAAAGGCGTGAATAAATATTTAGATATACCTGTTAAGAAGATAACAGGAAAGAAAACAATAATGATGGTGAGTGTGGTAACCATTACAGGCATGGCAACTTCTTTTGCTCCGTCAAACGCTGCCTGTGCTGCTGTTTTACCGAG
>JBBPZJ010000224.1:0-9768 GCA_038199395.1 Chitinophagales bacterium | reverse complement strand
CAGGCAACACCCAAAGTAAATGAAATACTAAAAAAATTATGTGATCAAATGAACGAAACAAAAACCATTTACCCCCAAGCAGATTTAACCATTATATTCAAAACAGTCTAACTCTTGTTTACTTGGCATCAGGAGGTCTGTAATTAAGAATTTGTTGAAAAGCATTGTTGCAGGTGATAACACCTGCAACGGCTCTGAAAAAAATTCAACATCAGACAACTCGCCCTGCTTCAGTCGCCTTATTTTTCTTTAACCGGGTAATATTCATTTGCTTAATTCACCTTTAATGGTCTCTTTGCTTTTGCTTATACTATTAGCAAAGTCAATAGAAATTTTGTTTTCATCAAAATGGCAAATGATTCTCTCAGTGTGAGGGCTTTCGATATATCGCAGTGTTAGCTCTAAAGTATTTTCATCTACCCAGGTATAATGACCGGCAACTTTAAAGGGCGGCAGACCAGTTAGGCGTGCTTTTGCTGCTGCAAGTAAATAGGGTCCTGCCTTCCTGGTTGTGCCGGTAAGCCAATTGGCGGAAGAAAAGCCTATTTTAAAAGTGGAAGTATCCGTATGTAAAGTGAGATAACAATGGTTGTTTGCAAAATTTATAGATAAACTTTTCACCTGAGTTTTATTTGGCTCCATTGTAAAGGTTCTGCCAGAAATGGCTGTGGCAATATGAGAGGTAGTGTTTGAAGCAGGTAATGGAAGAGCTAAAGAAGCCAACTTATATTGCAGTGTTGTATTAATATTCTTGTTGAGTGGGAGCCTGTCTTTTTTAATAGCAGCTAGCAGGTAATTCCATACCAGGTTGATCTCCCCTTGCATATCGGGTGTTTCGGCAGTAATGGCTATTACAGCGTCCTGTTCGGGCAATACTAAAATATATTGTCCAAAAGCCCCGTCACCACGGAATGAATTGTGACGGCTGCGCCAGAACTGGTAACAATAACCTTGCAGCCAATCGCTCGAGTCTCTTTTAGATTGTGCTGCTTCCGGTGATTGTAAGATTTTGATAGTAGTCGCTTCCTCAACCCACTCTTTTGGCAACAATTGTTTGCCGTTCCAGTTTCCTTTCTGCAGGTAAAGCTGACCTAGTTTAGCCATGTCTTCGGTCTTAATTCTTAACCCCCAACCACCTGTATTAATTCCCATCGGGTCTACTTCCCAATCCATCCCTTGGATTCCCAAGGGTTTGAAGAGTCTTGGAGTTAAATAATCTATTACTTTTTGCCCGGTTACTTTTTGCACAATAGCCGATAACATGTAGGTAGCAAGTGAATTGTATAAAAAGACAGAACCGGGTTTATTAGCAATAGGCTTCGCCAAAAAGGCTTTGATCCAGTTGCTGTCAACGGCAGGTATCGTAGTTGTCGGATCAGTACTTTGACCTGCAGTCATCGTGAGTAGATCCTTGACAGTTAAATCACGTAAGTAATTACTAATGCTATCGGGCAGGTAATTTGGAAAAAAGGATGTTACCTTATCATTTACAGTGAGCCTTTTTTCAGTAACTGCGAAACCTGCAGCAGTTGAAGTAAAGCTTTTGCTAAGCGAATACATCGTATGTTTTAGATCACGACTATACGGGTTCCACCAACCTTCGGCTATTACCTTACCATGCCGAAGAAACATAAAGCTGTGAAACTCATGTTTGCTTTTGGCTGCAGCATCTAAAAAGCTAAGAATGCCTTCAGAAGAAACACCTTCGGCTTCAGGAATGCCTCGTGGAAGCAGGCTGCTTCGTTGCGCAGAAAGCGAGACCGTTAAAAAGACGAAAAGTAGCGCTATTCCAGAGCGTAATTTTTTGAAAGTCATGTATAATAATTTAAGATGCAACGCACGTTGCTATTAAATAAAAATTAGCTGATTCGTCAATTTAAAGATGAAAAGTTTCAAACCTTTAAAACGCCTTTTTTATATCATCAAGACCTACTCCAAAATACTTTTTAGCAATTTCATCTAAAACCTCTTCGTTGCCGGTAAAATGATATACGGAGTGTTTATGAGAAAGTGATTGGTTGGGTTTTAAGAAGGCAGCAGGCGATACACTTTCTATTTCATAAAATGGTCCCATTTGCGTTCCGTCAGCTAAAGGGCCATCGTTGTATGCATTTACCGCATCGCCTGAAAAGGCAGGTTTTTGGGTATTCCATTCCTGGTTTAGATATCTTGCCGCGGCATTTACTTCAAACATCACGATAGTTAAAATGTGGTTCTGTATGTCGTAACTGCCCGCAATCGGTTTTGCATAGGTTGGTTTAATCCCTAACTTTCCCCTGCTTTTACCGTCGGCCTTAAAAAAGAGTACTTCATCCGCATGTCTCAGTCTGTCTGCCGGTATTTCGCCAAAATAATTTGTTGTCGCTACATTGTTAAACGCAACTCCTTTCGAACTTTTAAATGGAACGACAATAACCGTTGAAGGGGTTGGTTTAAACATATCGAGCAGCCACATGCAGGGCATGCCTGTAGCTTCTTTCCACTCTGCGCCACCCTTATTAGTTAATACATTTACGGTTTCGTAGCCTATAGCTTTTACTTTTGAGTCTAGTGTAATGCCGAGGTTTTTAATTATTTGCTGCCTGTCCAAAATTTGAATGGTTCGATCCACTAACATTTTCAATTCTGTGCCCCTGTAATTGGTCAATTTTATTTGCTTCTGCAAAACAACTATATCGTCGCTTTTATTGGTGATACTCCATGCTTCCGTATCAATTGGTGCCGGCGTCTTCCAATTGTCAAAAACCATCTCAGCACCCGGTTTGAAGAACAAAGAAAACCTGCCACCTTCTGGCCCAAGCCATAAACGATTTTCTCCTCCATATGCATTCATATGTGCATCTTCCGGTCCTGCAAAAGCTTTATAATTTACCCATCCAAAACTTACTCCCTCATTGCCTGCGGCGGTTGACGTAAATACCTTGGCCTGGTACTTTGGCGAAACAATCACTTTTGATTTGCCTCCATCAGTTTGCAAAACGATTACGCTATCGTGCTGCTGTAAAAAATGTAAGTCATATCCGAAACTTCCCTCCTTGTAAGAAGCGGCATTAGGAGTCTCTTCAGGTGATTTTTTTTGTTGATTACTATTGCATGATACATTTATCATAATCATCACTATTAAAAGAAATAGGCAGTTTTTGATCATAAACGTGTCTCAGTTGGGTTGTTCTATTTTTTTAAATAACTCTTGACGTGTTGCAGCCGTTTTATAATTGTTGCTCGTTCCAAAGTACTAACTTATCAGACTAAAACTCATGATTTTACCTATAAGATCAAATAACGACCAATTCCTGATACTTCTTTTTTTAATGCGCTACTGAAAGCTTTAGATTTTTTACCTTCAAATTTTTCAAGGCAAAATAGAATACTACAATAAAACACACTGCGGGAACTATATAAGAGATTTGAATATTGGTTGCATCTGACAATCTTCCCATAATAACCGGAAACACTGCGCCGCCTGCTATTGCCATAATGACGAGTGACGATCCTTCCTTAGTTTTAGCACCCAATCCACGTATGCTTAAAGAAAAAATGGTAGGAAACATGATAGACATAAAAACTTCAACACCAACTAAAGCATACACCGGAATTTTTCCATGGGTCGTTATTGCAACAGCCAGCAAGCCCATATTGATAATGCTGAAAGCAGCGAGCAATTTGGCCGGAGCGATATATCTCATTAAAAAAGTTCCTATAAATCTTCCCGCCATAAAGCCTAACAATGCGCCCGATAAAAACATAGCTGCCTGTTTTTCTTCAATATCTGCAACTCTTTTAGAAAAACGGATAAAAAAACTGCTCACACACACTTGAGCGCCTACATAAAAGAACTGTGCTAAAACACCGGTCATTAAATTTTTTTCTTTAAACAGTGATTGTTCGACCACCACATCTTCGGTCTCAATAATATCGGGGAGTTTGGTTTTGTATATAAATATAGCTACCAATAATACCACCAGGCCAATGATTAAAAATGGGATCTGCACCGAGTTTGCCTCGCCTTGCAGATAACTGTTCAGTTGCTCTGGCGACATCGCTGCCTCTTGTTCCTTGGTATAACTGTGGCCTGATAGTATGAATAGTCCACCTGCCAATGGAGCTAAAGTAGCAGCAAGTCCATTAAATGACTGAGCAAAATTTATACGTTGAGTAGCCGTACCAGGATCGCCTAAAACAGTGATATAAGGATTGGCAGCAGTTTCCAAAAATGCCAATCCGCAAGCTATAATAAATAAAGCGCCGAGAAAAAATACATAAGACCTGGTGGCTGCGGCCGGAAAAAACAGGAACGCCCCGATTGCAAATAACGACAGGCCTACTATTATCCCACCTTTGTAACCATGTTTTTTCATAAATAAACCGGCGGGAATAGCCATAAGAAAATACGCTATATAAGAGGCAGAATCTATGAACGCTGACTGCACATCACTCAATTGACACGCTTTCTTTAAATGTGGAATTAGAATAGGATTTAAATTAAGTGCAAAGCCCCAGAGAAAAAACAAAGATGTAAGCAGGATGATAGCAAAACGGGAATTGTTAGCTGGCATTTGGGTTTATTAAGCGACGTTAGTAAATAAAATTGTAGCGACTATTGCTTGTAATAACATTGAAATTACAGGGCAGAAAGTTATTGCAATAAAGATTATTAAAAGAAAGTTTTCTTTTGATAATCCATCGTTTTCTTTTTTCAATGTCGGCTTGTTTATTAACTTAAATGACATCTGACAGGTATGCTTTGTAAATAAGTATTACTTTAGAATAATTATTTTTCTATTTTCTAACTCTGCCTTATGAAAAGAAAAACTTTCATCACCTTATCTTCAACCTTAATGGCTGCTCCTATATTTTCTCCCCTTGAAAGTCTGGCTCAAAACAAAAGATTAAAAAACTGGTCCGGCAATTTAGAATACAGTACTGATAAAGTCTTCTACCCCCAGTCAGTTGAAGCCGTTCAAAAACTTGTTAAAGCACATGATAAATTTAAAGCACTAGGCACGAGACATTGCTTTAATCGCATAGCTGATTCTAAAGACAACCTTATTTCGATGACAGAAATGAATAAAGTTGTTTCGTTAGATGAAAAAGAACAAACGGTAACGGTAGAAGGCGGTATTAAATATGGGGTTCTTGCTCCCCTTTTAGACGAGAAAGGATTTGCCTTGCACAACCTTGCTTCATTACCACACATCTCGGTTGCCGGTTCTATTGCGACGGCTACACATGGTTCCGGTGTAGGCAATGGTAATCTTGCTACCGCTGTCACGGCACTCGAGCTGGTGATTCCCGATGGAAGTGTTGTTCATCTTTCTAAAAATAAAGACGGAGAAAATTTCCTTGCTGCGGTGGTGGGCCTTGGTGCTCTTGGTTTTGTAACCAGGGTTACGCTTCACGTCGAGCCCACTTACCTGGTGAAGCAGAATGTATTTGTAAAGCTGCCAATGGCGCAGCTAAAAGAGAACTTTAATAAGATAGTTTCTGCCGGATATAGCGTAAGCCTTTTTACCGACTGGCAATCTGAAAGCATAAACGAAGTCTGGATAAAAAGACGGGATGATGGAACGAACAAAGATCTGGAACCTGAATTTTACGGAGCAAAAGCGGCCGCAAAAAATCTTCACCCGATTGCAGAATTGTCTGCGGAGAACTGCACCGGACAATTGGGGATGGCAGGTAAGTGGTATGAGAGGTTGCCTCACTTTAAAATGGGCTTTACTCCCAGCAGTGGAGTAGAGCTGCAATCAGAATATTTCATACCTCAGGTCAATGCAGTTGATGCAATTTTTGCAATTCAACGTTTGGGAAAGCAAATTGGCCCACACCTTTTTATCTCAGAAATACGTACCATCGCTGCCGACAATTTTTGGATGAGTCCTTGTCGCCACCAGGCTTCGGTAGCCCTTCATTTCACCTGGAAGCAGGAGTGGGATGCAGTACAGAAATTGCTTCCATTGATTGAAAAGGAATTAGAACCTTATAAAGCAAGACCACATTGGGGCAAGTTGTTTACGATGTCGCCCCAAGTATTGGCATCGAGGTATGAAAAATTGGACGAGTTTAAAAAGATGATCAATATGTATGATCCGAAAGCTAAAATGAGGAATGAATTTTTGAACACGAATATTTTCTCTGCTTAACATTCATATTAAAGCACCCGGCACAACTACTATTACTAAATCAACGTTAGAAAATGAGTGGAAATGACCTTTATAAGGGTTAAAATATTAAATAACACACTAATTAACAAATGAATACTGCTAATAGTTTGGTTCTTTCAATAATAATGATATCTTTAATTATTAATAAAAATTATCATGAAGGAATCAGGAACAGTTAAGTTTTTTAACACACTAAAGGGTTTTGGATTTATTACAAGTAACAGCGGTAAAGATTACTTTATCCATGTATCAGGACTAAATGGCTTGTCATTGAACGACGGAGCTAAAGTTGAATTTGAAACCAGACAAGGTCAGAAAGGTTTAGAGGCTTATAATGTCTCTTTACTTAATTAATTATATATTTTAATATATTAACAAAAGTGCCACCGTTAGGTGGCATTTTTGTTATGTGCCTAATTTACTTTTTTATGCTTTAGCTCATTGAAAAATAGTTTACAAATAGCATTTTGATTATTTACCTTACAAAAAAACTGCTTATGTCAAATCATTTTGTAAATACTGTTTTTATAGTCACCGGGGCTGGCTCCGGCATAGGAAGACAGGTTGCTTTGCAAGCGGCAAAGGCTGGTGCTGCAGTAATAGCTGCTGATATTAATACATCTACTCTAGCAGAAACAAGGGAAATGGGAGGGCAGCAAGGTCTGCAAATGGAAACGTTTGCGTTAGATGTAGCGGACAAGAAAGCGGTGTACGAGTTTGCTGATTTAGTAATACCAAAATTAGAGGGTCGTAAACTGGTGCTTGTAAATAATGCAGGCGTTGGGCTTTTTAGCGGCAGCTTTCACAGTACTAACCAGGATGATTTCGAATGGTTAATGAATATAAATCTTTGGAGTGTTATCAGGATGACCAAAGCCTTTTACCCTTACTTCATAAAACAGAACCAGGGACATATTGTAAATTTATCCAGTGTTTTTGGATTGGGAGGTTTTGCAAATCAGACGGCATACTGCACTGCAAAGTTCGGAGTCAGAGGTTTTACGGAAGCGCTGCGAATGGAATTGCTGGGAACAGGCATTGATACTACTTGCGTTCATCCTGGTGGTATTAAAACCAACATTATGCGTTCTGCACTATCCAAAGGTCCTGAACTTACTGAGGCTATGCATGCAAAAGCTACAGCTACGTTTGACAAAGTTGCCATGACAACACCTGAGAAAGCAGCTTCTCTAATATTGGAAGCAGTAAAAAGAAAGAAGCAACGTCTGGTGATAGGCAAAGACGGCAGAGTGATAGATGTGATAACCAGGATGATACCGGTGGGCTATACTAAAATCTTTAAACGAAAAATGGACAAGACATTTAAAGAACAACAAATGAAAGACAAATAAGTGAATACACAGCTACAATATGAGATAGGGATCATTGGTGCTGGTTTTGCCGGCCTTATTGCTGCTTTAAAACTAAAAGAAGCCGGAAAAAACTCATTTGTAATTTTTGAAAGAGCATCTGAGATTGGCGGAACCTGGCGAGATAACATTTACCCTGGTTGTGCCTGCGATGTAGCGGTTCATCTGTATTCTTTTGCTGCGGTTCCTAACCCTGAATGGAATAACCTGTATGCAGGGCAGTCCGAGATACTCGACTACCTTAAAAAGGTAACTTGCAGGAAAGAGTTGCAAAAGCATATCAGATTAAACACCGACGTAGTCGAAGCAAATTTTGATGTGGAATTAGGGGGATGGCGGATTATTGACAGACAGCGAAATGAAACAACGGTGTCCGTACTTCTGTTAGCTATGGGACCTTTAAACCGACCGTCAATACCTCAGTTTAAAGGAATAGATAACTTTAAAGGTGTGCATTTTCATACAAGTCAATGGAATAAGAATGTCGACTTAATAGATAAGCGTGTTGCAGTAATAGGAACCGGTGCGAGTGCAATACAGGTCATTCCTGCTATTGCACCATTAGTTAAGCAACTAACGGTACTGCAACGAACACCTGCATGGGTCGCCGACAGGTCTGATAAAAAAATAAGCGAAACAAGTAAAGAACTATTTAAAAGATTTCCGGTATTACAGCGTATGAGGAGAGAAATGTTTTATTGGATGAGTGAGTTTCTTGGCCTTGGGTTTTTGGGGAACAGGCCTTTGAACAAGCTAATGGAATGGACCGCTTTGGAAAAATTGAAGAAAGAAGTAAAAAATCCTTCCTTTCGTAGAAAATTAAAACCAGGATATACGATAGGTTGTAAGCGAATTTTGAAATCAGATGATTATTACCCCACCTTCAATCGCAGTAATGTAACGCTTGTAACTGAGGCAATTGATAAGTTTACACCTACAGGGATACTAACCAAAGATGGTAAAGAACATTTGTCAGATGTGGTAATTTTTGCAACAGGATTTGTAGCTGCAGACTTTGATCTGTATATGAAAGTTACAGGCACAAATAATCGTAACCTGATAGAGGAATGGAGATCTACAGGCGCACAAGCCTACCTCGGTGCAACTTTGTCAGGATATCCAAACCTTGCACTTTTGCTTGGGCCAAATACAGGCCTGGGGCACAACTCCATTTTGCATATGATTGAGTCGCAAATGAATTATATCATCCGGTACATACAACACATTGAAAGATTAGAGGGCAACGGATATGTAGATTTAAAGCCGGAAGTGCAGGAAGCGTACAATAAACGAATACAAAAACAATTAGAGAGAACAGTCTGGTCGTCGGGATGCAAAAGCTGGTATATGAATGCAAATGGAAAAAATACCACTCTTTATCCCGGATTGACCGTGGCTTTTAGAAAAGAAACTCGCAAGTTTGACGCTTCTATCTATGAAATAGTAGGGGCTGTTGATTTAACTGTTTAAATTGATCTTTTTTATTCCTGCTATGTGATTTGCTATTGTTACTATGTTCCTATGTGGTGAAAAATAAAATGATGACGACTGCGCTAGTTTAAACCACCTAGACACAGTAGGGCAGATAGGAAGACACAACGAAGATATCCGAAATGATTTGCTATGTGATTTACTATTGTTCCTATGTTCCTATGTGGTGAAAGATAAAATAATGACGACTGCGTAGTTTTAAACCACATAGACACAGTAAAGCAGATAGGAAGACACATAGAAGATATTCGAAGTGATTTGGGATGTGATTTGCTATTGTTCCTATGTTCCTAAGTGGTGAAAAATAAAATGATGACGACTGCTTAGTTTTAAACCACATAGACACAGTAGGGCAGATAGGAAGACACATAGAAGATGTCCGAAATGATTTGCTATGTGATTTGCTATTGTTCCTATGTTCCTAAGTGGTGAAAAAAAGAAACATTAAAAGATGATTAATACGCTAGTTTAAACCACGTGGCGTTTGGTAGTTCGCTGGCTTGCGAAGCTGATTTAGTCCAATTATACTCCCGTAGCTATTTAAAAATAATAGCAGTACAAATTAAATTATTAGTTACTTTAGGAAAGCAATTGATACTTTGCTGCACTTGCTTAATCCACTAATAACGATGCGAAAAATATTACTTATAGTATTGCTAGTCGCTGGCAGTACCACCTTCTCTCAAACTATCAATGAAACTTATCCGGAAGATCCAGCCTCGATTGCGCAGCCAGGTGTGCCT
>JBBPZJ010000223.1:0-4686 GCA_038199395.1 Chitinophagales bacterium | reverse complement strand
CTGATTTTTCTTTGGTTACTTTCTTTTCATCAAGGAAAAGAAAGTGACAACTTTGGGGATGAAACTGTTGGTGAAAAACACCGAGCAGCGATGAATAAAGCTCAAGCCGCCGGGCTTCGTTATTACAACGCGTCTCCACCCGCTTGTTTCAAAAACTGCTGCGCATGTTTTTGAATTCCTTCGCCTTGGCTTGGAACCCAACCGGCTAATGTCTCTTTTGCAAGAACGGGTGTTTCTAATGTGAAATCGCAAAAAAGAAGACCCTGAATTTCAACTTTAGGGATAAAAAGAATAAGCATAAAAAACAAATGCTGAAGCCACAGTATTACTACAGCTTAATCGAAGAACAATGAAAGAAACGGGCTGTTTTCGTTCCTTTCCTGATTTTTCTTTGGTTACTTTCTTTTCATCAAGGAAAAGAAAAGTGACGACTGTGAAGACGAAGCTGTTGGAGAAAAACACTCAGCAGCGATGAATAAAGCTCAAGCCGCCGGGGTTCGTTCTTGCAGGCTGCTACCATCCTACCAAATATTTTAATTCTACATCTTCTTTTCATCGAAAGAAACAGGTGTCAAAGTAACGGGCCCTATCAAGCCCGAAGGCAAAGGAGCCCATGCCGAAGCATCAAACAAACCATTTTTTGAATTCTCTCTTCGTCTAGCTGGCATATTGGTATTATAAAATTTCTTCCACTCAATGTTGTTCTTATCCATATAAATAATTCTGTTTGCCATCAGGTTAGACACCATCACTTCCAACGTATTCGTTTTGGTGAGACTTATATCGGGAATAACCACTGTGTAATCCGGGCCAATTAACGTGGCTATTCTTTTGCCATTCAATACGACCTCAGCCGTTTCATTTACTTTACCTAAGTCCAGTTGCCATGCAGAAGCCTGACCACCCGGCTTGGTAAATTGAATTGAATACTTTGCAGTACCTGAAAAATACTTGTAAGCATCTCCATCTCTTTCAGTCCATGAGTTTAAGGTGTTTGTAGTGTAAGCTGTCGGCAACGAGGGCCCTCCGTTAACAAAGGTCACCGTCCAATTTCCATGTAGGTTTTCTGACTTTGCTATCGGATTTATATATGGATAAGAATAGCCTGTTTTCTTTGTATTATACAGTTGAACAATTATTGATTGAAACGGTTTTAATTGAAGCATTACTTCTGCAGTTCCACTTGCATTTGTTTTAAATGAGGCCAAACCTTTAGCACCCGACATTGCATCAAACAGAGCTGCGGATGCAGCTTTTTCATTAATTGTAACCCATTTGTTTACTTCTTTGTCGCTACGATTATTAATAAAATAAGTATAACCATCCGTATTTTTTCTCCTTGTAAATTGTAATCCGTTTTCTGCAAATGGTTCTTTTCTTACACCTCCGGCTACCAGTAGATCATTTAAATCTTCGGCTAATAAGAAACTTCCTTTGCCAATGACAGCCTTCTTCACCCGGCCATTATTAATAAACTTTAGCTGATCAACTAACTTTTGAAAAGCCATTCTTCTTGCATCCAGTTTTGCAAAACCGGGAACATCCACAGGAAGATTTTTATACACAAGAACATGTGCCCCATTCCTGGCAAGATCAACTAGTTTCTGGAAAGACTTTTCAGAAATGAATTTATTAGCAGGAAGAATGATGGTTTGATAACTATTACCGCCTGTTATTATTTTACTCTCTAAAAGTGTAAAATTTTGAAGCTGCTTGTCAGAGAAAAAATCGAAGCTATAGCCGTTGTTAAGCATCCACGTTGAAATCTTTTCAAAGTCTGTTCCTGCGAATTCTCTGCCCATTCCATCAAAATGTTGCAATAAGGCATTTTCCGGTATTGAATACCGGTCAGCTAAAGGATAGTAAACAAGTATATCGTTTGCAGGCTTACCCTTTTGTAAAAAAGACTGCACACGGGCTACATATTCGTTTAACTGATGGAAGTCTTTCCACTGCGGATTGGTTTGTTGAAAATGCACCGCTGCATAAAACAACCACCCCGGCCATTGCTCTTCTTTCGGAGAATAAGCAACCCCATGATAAAAAATATGATTTACCCCGCCGAGAAAAAAAAGATCAAGTGCTTTTTTCACATCTCCCCACGACGAAAGAAAATGTTCATTTAACCAGGTGCCTGACTCTGATGACGCCAACGGCTTTCCCATTACGTGCGCTGCTGAGGTAGCAAATTTATAACGGAGAATATCATCGCCCTCTGTCTCAGGAATATCTATGGCACCATACAAATCTAACAGGTTGGCGGGAGACCCATGCGACTGGTTACGAATGATGGCACCCTTTGTCGTTCCCCACTTCTTCCACTCCATCGTAAAGTCTTCCAATATCAACTCGCCAATAGTAGTTCGGTAATCAAATAAAACCCGGCTGTTAGTTTCAGCGTCGGCCTTACCAAAAAGGGCTGGCAAATAATTTCTCAAATCATACCCTCGTCGCTGCTGAAATTCTTTTAGCAAATTGGGCGTCCAGTTAGACTGACCACTGGCATCATCTACTTCATACGAGTCATTGAACAATGCTCTTACATATGACACATCATGTCCTTTAAAAGCCTCATCAAATCTTTTAAAATAATTTCTTACCGCATCAGCAGAAAAGTGGTCAATTGCATACCCTTCTCCGCCCGGAGCTGCACGCTCTACCATCTTTCCATGCAGTCCCTCGAACAACGCATATAACGACCATTTGCCACCGGTTACAGAAGCAACCCAATTCAGCTTTCCTGATGCGTCTACCTTATCAGTTAAGTTTACGATGGTTCCCTTTTCAGAATATCCCATTAATAGTATTAAAGGTAACCGAACGAGAAATTTAACCTGGTCAAGGGCCAGCTCCTGCAAGTTTGTATTCTTGCTAATAACGGGGTTTATATTCTCTATGTTCGCTCCTTTGTTGTTAGGATTAGCTGTGCGAACAAGGGCAGTTTGCTGGTACACGACCTGGTCTTTTAACACCTCACCACCGTTTAGCGTAAACATCTTCGAAACGATTGTTTTGCTGGCATCTTTATCTGTTGTAGTTGGTCCTCCAAAAGGCCAGCCTGTTCCATTGGCAAGATCAATACCTATACCTATTCGTTTTGCCTCCTTCAAGGTATGATCAAGCATGTCCATCCATTTGGGTGAAAGAAAATCAATAAATTGTTTTTCATAGCCGTGTATGCCATAGATTGGCGTTAGCTCCATCCCTCCTAAACCTGCGTTGTAATAATCCTGCAGATTTGCTGATAAATTTCTCTTATCCACTGCACTTCCCTCCCACCACCAGCGAGCCCAGGGTTTTGCCTGTTGCGTTATTACAGGCCAGTTAATTTGTGCGCTGGCTGTTGCAATTAATCCGGCAAAAGCAAGTAGTATGATTGTCTTTTTTAGCATAATCAAATACTTAATTCCAGTTTATTTAAAATTCCTTCTATTGGATTAGGTAGTTACTAGCTAATTAACCTCATGTCAAGGCTCAAGCTGCGGGGCTTCGTTCTTGCTATGGGACTCCACCAGCCTGTTTCAGAAACTGCTTCGCATGCTTCTAAATGCCTTCGCCCGGCACCCAACCGGATGACGTCCCTTATGCAAGAACTGTTATCAAAAGCAAATATTAGGAGAGCATTCATTCCAATTAATCTTCGAGTTGCACTCCCATACTTTTAATCTTTGCAGCACCTTATCAATAGAATCAGCTTTTCCGAATTATGTGCTTATAATTTGAAAATCTGATCCATCAAAACCCATTTCTCGCCTTCTTTTGCCCAAGGTAATGCCTGTTGAAATTTCCAGGTAAACTGCTCCCATTCCTGCACTTTAGGATCAGATGTATCCATTTCCGCTTTGCGCTCAAAACTAAAAGAGTCGTCTGTTTCCATTATCATAAACATTCTGTTACCGGTACGATAAATTTCCATATTGGTAATACCGCCATCCAAAATGCTTTGTTTTATCCCAGGCCGCACATTTTCTTTTTTATGCAATCGCTCATATGCTGCAATAGAAGCAGCATTGTCGATTAAGTCAAGTGCCAAACAATATTTCTTCATTCAAACATTATTTATGTTGATGTAATAATAACTGTGATATATACAAATTACCACTCTGCTTTTACAAGCGAAACACCTTGCCTCGGCAACACAATAGTTGTCTTCAATAAACCACCGCTTACTACCTGTTTTCAAGGTCTGCCAAGCATTTGTAACTGACCCGCTTTTTCTAATTGTGTGATTTGTTCTTTACTCGGATTTTGTGGTGATCCCATTTATAAACAGCACTTTTCCTTTTTTATCTTTTCCTTTTATTTCCGACCAACCCATCATCGGGTCATTAAATTCGAAAGACCGGTTCTTAACCAGTTCCGCATACAAGCCGCCATCAGCAGCAAGGTTGATGTCCTCGAAAAAAATGCCCCACATGTCAGGAGATATTTTTGCACCAGGTTTGTTGGCAAAAACAGTAATTTCTTTTTGTGCGTTTGCAGCAAGACCGAGAGCATAATACAGGTAGAAATCTCAGCAATTCAGGGATTAATTAAAACCCTTACTGTGCTTGTGTTTGAGACCTGATTGAAAAAATATTTTTCCGGTAGATAAGCACGGCTGTTCAATGCTAAAATTGGGGGTTAAGAGTTATGCACATCTGTTTTGTTATTTTACAAAAAAGTCTATGTCTAAATATTAAATCT
>JBBPZJ010000222.1:0-4940 GCA_038199395.1 Chitinophagales bacterium | reverse complement strand
TTTCCAAATATTTGCAATGCCTGGTCTATTAAGTGAGGGCCAAGATCATATAACAGGCCCGCGCCCGGGCCAGGTGTTTCTTTATGAACTTTTGGACTTAGCTGTTCTTTAAACCGATCGTATCTTATTTCTATCTGTGTAGTTTCTCCTATCAAATTTTCCTCCACTACTTTCCTTACCAATCTAAAGTCGCTGTCGAACCGCCTGTTATGGTATACCGATATTATTTTATTCTGTTGGTCTGCTAATTTTATCAGCTCCTCTCCTTCTGTCGCACTTATCACAAACGGTTTTTCTACAATTACGTGCTTTCCTGCGAGTAATGCCTTTTTTGCATACTCATAGTGCGTGCTATTCGGAGTATTGATGATAACAAGCTCAATCTTTTCATCTGCAAGCATTTGCTCCAAAGTGTCAAACGACATTACTTCAGGATAAAATTCTTTGGCTACTTTTTTACTTCTTTCCCAAACGCCATACAGGTTAAAGTGCTCATTTGTGTGAATAAAAGGCGCATGGAAAACTTTTCCCGACATACCGAATGAGCAAATCGCCGTTTGTATTGGACCAGTCATTGTTTAATTTATTTTAAGATGTGAGACAGTAGCAGGATAATGATTCCTTATTTGCCGGGCAAAGATCAATTTTTTTACCTGAAGTCATAAAATTACATGCAACACGTGTTGTTCTAAATAAAGGTTTTTAAAAAAAAAAGAATAAACAAAGTTGCGTTTTGGCTATAGAAGAAGCTAATTATCCTCCAAGTTTTTCAAGACAATCGGCAAGATCAATAGCGTTTTTAGCATCAAGCATTGGAGCAAAAAGGTCTCCTTTCTTTTTTACTCTTTCATGAATAGTTTTAATTGTAAACTGTTTGGGAGTTAGACCTTTTTTTACTTCACTCCAATCTAACGGCGTGGATACTGTTGCTCCTTTTTTAGGCCTTAAACTATATACGCAAGCAATTGTCTGCCCCTTTCGGTTTTGCAGATAGTCCATGTAAATCTGACTTTTACTTCTTTTACTCAGGCTTCTTTCGAGCGTGGTGAACGCTGGTATTTGTGCGTTAGCCAGCATGCACACGATGTTTGCAAAGTCCTTCGCCTGATCGTAGGTATATTTTCCACCTAAAGGCACATATATATGCAGACCCGATGCACCTGAAGTCTTGCAAATGCTCATAGCACCGGCCTGATCTAAAATTTGCTTTACCACCTGCGCCGCTTCAATTACCTGCTCAAAAGTGTTATTGTCGCTAGGGTCGATGTCAATTATCAAATAATCAGGATTATCTAAAGATTTTACTCTTGAATGCCAGGGGTTGATTTCAATGCATCCAAGATTTGCGAGGTATAATAATGTAGCAGCATCGTTGCACAAGATATAATCAATGTCTTTTTTTACAGAGTCTGAGTACAAAGGAATATGATTTACCCATGAAGGAGCTTCGTCGCCTGCATCCTTATGAAAAAAACCTTTTTGATTAATACCATTAGGTGTTCTGAATAAAGACTCGGGCCGGTCTTTTAAATAAGGAATGATAAGAGATGCCATCTTTTCATAGTAGTCTAAAACATCTCCTTTAGTAACACCTTCATCAGGAAAAAAGACTTTTGTTCTGTTTGTTGATTTTAGTTCAGATTTGCCAAAAACATACATTTTTTCATTTTCATTTTTTACAACTCCTGCAACTGTACCCGCTTCAGATGTTGCTGCTTTTGATGCTTTTTTTTCTGCAGTTTTAGAAGTGCTTATTTTTTTGGCAACTCCCGCTTTTACATTTTTAGCGGACGGCTTTACAGAAACTTTTTCATCAGCTTCCTTTTTCGAAGCTTCTTTTTGGGTGGACTCTTTTTTTGTTGATGACTTAACAGGTTCCTCTTTTATCGGCTCCTCTTCAATTTTATCAGAATCAGTACTATTCATTTGATTTACATTTATAAATTGAGTAGTAACATCTTTTGCTGCTTTGTCTTCCCGTAGCCTTAAAAAAATTGGATGTCGTAGTTTTCCATCAGAGGTCCATTCTGTAAATTTAATTTCACAAACATATTTTGGCTCAACCCACGTTACGGGCATATTGGTTTTAACCCTTTCTAAAAAGGGAGATTGAGGTATAATAATCGGTTGAAGTTTTGCTGAAAGATCTTTTAGCAAATTGGCGTCAAAGCCGGAGCCGGTATGACCTACATAAGTTAATTTTCCGTTTACAAAGCTTCCGAGTACTAAGGCGCCGAAATATTTTCTGCCTCCTCTTGGTGCGGTAAATCCTGCTATAATTGCCTCATCTGACTTGTGGTGTTTTATTTTAAGCCAGTCAGCAGTTCGTTTACCGGGATAATATTCACTGGTCTTCTTTTTCGCCATGATCCCTTCCAGATTTTTCTGTTTAACTAATTCAAAAAAATCTTCGCCATTTTCTTCTATGTGATCACTGTATTTAATTACTTCGTTCTTTTTCAGAATATCTTTAAGAAGTTTCTTTCTTTCAATTAAAGGAAGGTTATATAACTTTTTGTTGTTCAACTCTAATAAATCAAAAACATAGTACTGCAACGGATAGTTTTTGAACTGTTCGTAGTGCTGAAGTTTTTGGAAATCAGGGTTACCTTCTTCGTTTAAAACCACTATTTCGCCATCGAAGACCGCAGTTACTTTCATTTTGGCTAACTCATCTACAACCCCGGTATAATTCGAAAGAAAAGAATTACCGTTGCGTGAATACAACTTTACCTGTGCCTTATTTACCTCTGCAACAGCCCTGTAACCATCCCATTTTATCTCATATATCCAGTCTTGATTCGAGAAAGGAGTATCAGTTTCTTTAGCAAGCATCGCCGGAATATATTCTTCCAGTTTCCTCTTCTCGGTTGCTGCCGGTGTCAGGGCTTTTTTTTTGACTGTTTTTCTTCCGGGCGGTGGGCGGAAAGCCACTTATTTATGGGAGAATTTTTAGGTGTATCATCCTCACTGTTATACTCTTCGGAAACAGCATTACTATCGTTGTGTTTTATTAACAGCCAACTATTGGAATCACTTCCTTTTAACCGTACAAGCGCAAACTCACCTCTTAATTTTTTGCCATGCAATACAAACTTTAAGTTACCGGTTGCCAGGCCTGCTTTCAACAACTTTTCATTGCCTTTCGCATCGCCTTTATCTTCTATAGCAGTATAAGTACCTTTGTCCCATATCTCAACAATACCTGCACCATAATTACCTTCAGGTATTACTCCTGCAAAGTCCTTGTAATCATAGGGATGATCTTCTACCATCATTGCCAAACGCTTATCATGAGGATTAAGACTGGGTCCTTTAGGAACTGCCCAGCTTTTAAGCACCCCATCCATTTCTAAACGAAAATCATAATGCAGATGAGAGGCTTTGTGCCGCTGAACTACAAAAATCAACTTATCCTCGTGCTGCTTGCCTTTCTGCCCTGCCGGCTCAGAGGTTTCGTTGAAGTTTCTTTTAGTGTTATACGTGGCTAAACTCATTATTTATGAAGCTTTCATTTTCTTGGAAGTTAAACTTGCTTTTAACTGAGACATTAAATCTTCTGTTGCGCTGTGTACCACTTTCATTTTGCCAGGGGCCGGTTTGGCGCCTTTGGCCTTGGCCTGAATGACCTTCATTAGTTCTTCGGTATATGTGTCTTTAAAAGCAGTAATATCAAATTTTGAAGTGAGTTGATCAATCAGAGAAACGGCCATATCTAATTCCGCCTTTTTGATCACAGCTTCTTCAGGAAGAGCCAGTTGACCGGCGTCACGAATTTCTTCTGCAAAACGAATGCGATTTAAAATGATTACTTTATCGCTTGGACGTAAAATTGCCAGGGCTTCTTTATTCCTCATCACATAAGTCGCTATACCTACTTTTTTTGTTTTGATTAATGCTGCTCTCAGTAAGGCATATGCCCGGGTGCCACTTTTGTCAGGCTCTAAGTAATATGGCGTTTCAAAATAGACGCTGTCAATTTCGTCTTCTTTCACAAAATCCGAAATCTCGATTGTTTTTGTCTTTTTTGCGTTGGCAGCTTCAAAATCTTTTTCGTCAAGAATTACATATTTATCATCCATTTTATAACCTTTTACTATTGCGTCCCAATCGACAGGTTTCTGTGATTTTTCATTGATACGCTGGTACTTAATTCTTGACAAATCGTTTTTATCAAGCATATCGAGATTAAGTTCACTACGCTCCGTGGCACTATACATTTTTACCGGTATGTTTACCAATCCAAATCCAATAGCCCCGGTCCAGATAGGTCTCATAGCTTATTTTTATTAGCACTTTTACAAAAGTTACCGATAGTGTTTGCGGCAATAAATTTAGAAGCCGACTCTATCAGCCTACTAAATAACGAGTTAAACAAATTGTACTAAAAGTTTCATGCCTTTTATAAAAGGCAGTGAGCCGGGATTATCAAAAGTATATAAAAACCATTCGAGGAAAATAATCTACAGCTTTCTTTTTATTTCAGTTACAGCCTTTTATAAAATATTTTTATTCAATAACTAATTAAAAAAGATTTTCATTACGATGTCCGACATTGGTGTAAAAGCTTTATAAGGGAAATCTTATTCTAAGGTTTAATGGCATGATTTTATAAATATTTTTTATAACTTTCTTTCTATAGTTCACCTTTTTAAAGTTTTTTTTCCAATGATAACAACAATCAACAAACCAACCGACGCTACTGAAATGACAGGCTTTGATGCTAATGTCGCTGATGAGTCTGTTTTTCTTACTTCCGCTTTTCCTGTGGATGATGATGATCTTGATGATGATGACATCGATGATGATGACGATGATCTCGACGACGTTGATGACCTTGATATTGATGAGGTAGATGAAACCGCTGCCGAACCTGTAATAGAAGATGCAGATTTAGACGACGATCTTGATCTCGATGACGACGAAGACGATGATGATGA
>JBBPZJ010000221.1:0-7167 GCA_038199395.1 Chitinophagales bacterium | reverse complement strand
CATTCTGTCCATTATTCGCCAGGGAGAAGCATACCCTAGCGATATAGTGGAAAAAATGAAAGCGGCAAACCTCAATATTCTGGAAGGAACACTTTATCCGTTGCTTACAAGGCTTAAAAATGCAGACTTCTTAATGTACCGCTGGGTAGAAAGCAACAGCGGCCCTCCCCGCAAATACTTTAGCATGACAGATAAAGGTCTTGCTTTTTACGGAGAGCTCGAAGCTACCTGGAACGAACTGGCAAACGCAGTAAATACATTAACCGCAAGAGGTGACAAAACCTATACTACTGAAAACCAACTTTAACCAACCAAGCTGACAATAACTTAAAGGTTATCAATGCACAAAAATAGAATTATGAAAAAGGTAATTAACATAAACTTTCAAGGCAGGGTAATACCAATAGAGGAAACTGCTTATGATATGCTGAACAGGTATGTCGAAAGCCTGCGTTTGTTTTTTGCTAACGAAGAGGGCAAAGACGAAATTATAAATGATATTGAGGGACGAATAGCTGAGCTATTTGGCGAAACACTTAAAAAAGGAAGCATTTGCATTACTGACACCGATGTAAATACTATTATTAATAGTATGGGCCGTCCTGAGGATTTTGAAGCCGATGAAGAAAAAGTACATACTAAATTGGGCGCTGAAAGCGGTAGCAGCTATTCTTATGAGCAGGCTAAAACCGGTGGCAGAGGCAGGCTTTACCGGGACGAAAACCATAAAGTACTAGGCGGTGTTTGTAGTGGTATCGCTAACTATTTTGTTATAGATCCTATTATCATCAGAATATTGTTCATAGTATCGATAGGGATTACATTTATTCCTTACTTAATATTATGGATCGCCGTACCCAGCAGCTCTTCTTTGCAAATCGGTTCTCAGAGAAAACGTTTGTTTAGAGACACAGAAACAAAAATGATTGCAGGTGTTTGCAGCGGACTGGCTCAATACTTTAACGTGCAAATATGGATACCCCGTGTATTGTTCCTGATACCATTTTTTTCTTTTGTATTTCGCTGGGGCCACTGGGGCTGGTGGGATTTTCCACACTTTCTTAGTTTCTCTTTTAGCCCGGGTTCAATCGTGGTTTATATTATACTTTGGCTGATTTTACCAGAGGCCAAAACCACAGCAGATAAGCTGGAGATGAAAGGTGAGAAGGTGGACCTAAATAATATAAAAACTACTATCCAGGGCGACCTGGAAGGTTTTAAAGATCGTGCCGAACAGTTTGGAAGTGAATTGAAAGAGCGTGCACAATCAATGGGCGCAGACATAAGTACAGCAGGAAAAAGATTTGGAGCAGAAGCCAGTGCAGTTGGCAAAAGGACAGGTGGCGGAATTGGACATGTAATAAAAGTAATTGTGAAGATTTTCGTTTACTTTTTTATTGGCTGTATTCTGCTTTCCATTGTAGGTGGTTTATTTGCAGTAGGTGTAGTACTAACCGGTTTATTACCTGCTTACTCTTATGTACTCGACAGTGGTTACCAGGAAGTGCTTGCATGGTGTTCACTTATCTTCTTTGTTTGGGTACCGGTGATTGCCATTGTAACATGGATAATCAGGAAATTAACAGGTAAAAAAGGCAACAGTGGAATTATAAGGCTAACATTTCTTTCCTTTTGGATATTAGGGGTTATTTGTTTTGTAAACCTTATTATTTCTATTGGTGGTGAATTCAGGTATAGAAATTATCCAACAGAACAAACAGTTGCTTTGTCTAATCCACGAGTAAATAAACTCGAAATAAAAGCAGCATCGTTTGGCAAATATTATAGCCAAAATTGGTTAAGATTAGAGCCTTTTGCATCTTTTGATGATGATACAGTATATGTAAGAAATGTTCGGTTGAGAATAACAAAATCACCTACCGATAGCTTTAGCGTAGTAATGGTAAAAATGGCGAATGGAAGCAGTAAAGCTGAAGCAGAACAAACGGTATCGCGAATAAATTATAGGATCGCACAAACCGATAGCGTGCTGTTATTAGGCAAAGGTTTGCCTATTACAAGAGAAGGAAAGTTTCGTAACCAGCAAGTAATAGTAACCGTAGCAGTACCTGTAGGTAAAAGAATATTTATAAATGAAAATGTAGGTTGGGATGAAAATGTAAGAGTAAGTTTTGGCCGCGACAATGACTGGAACTGGGAAAATAACTTTGAAAGCCCTTCCTATCGCTGGAGGCAAAATGTAGAGTATGTTATGACAGACAAAGGGCTTGAAAGAGCAGACAAAATGCGTGATGATGAGAGTGATAATAATGATAACAGCAATGAAACGATAGAGCAGTTTAGAAAAAGCAAAGAGCAAATGGAACGTGAAAAAGAACAAAAACTGAAAGAATTGCAGGAGATTGACAGAGAGTTGCAAAGAACAGATAGCACTGCTAACGATAGTACCCGTTATCGCTATCGTTCTACACCTGCTACTCCGGCTACTCCAAACAGAAAAACCAAAACCAGTGACAAAACTATAACAACTACAAATGTTGCCGGCATTAGCGATATGTTGATGGTAAGGTTTGCACTGTAAATTAGGTTGAAGTTGGGAAAAAGAGCTCAGCCGCACATATTGGGCAGAGCCGCCCTCTTTGAAAGCTTCCTAAATTTTGGGAAGCTTTTTTTATGCTACCAACTTTTTTGGTCTCCGAAATATTTGATATAAAAACAACACTTGATATAACCGTGGATTACTATGTGAAGCCTATGTTTTCTATTGTGCCTATGTGGTAAAGAACATCCGCACAAGTGGCCGCAACGCTTTCCGATTATTCACTGAAACACGCTTAGTTTTATAAAAAGCAAAAGTCGCCATGTCCCAGTTATCATCATCAAACCCTGCAAATTCCGTTGCTGTAGTTGCGTTAATTCCGGCCCGTTACGCAGCTACCCGTTTTCCTGCCGTTGTTGATCTTGTGACCGACAACAAACGCTGATAAGGATTGTGTTGTGATAACACCTGCAACGCCAAATCGCCAGATTGTCCAGTGGCGAAAAAAACGTATTCTTTCTTTTAAAACACAGTATTTCTACTGTTTTTTATTTGGAAAACTATGTTTAAGTTACATTACCAAATAACCTAACGGCTTGCACTATGAAATACAACTACAATAGTATTAATGCTGTATTCCGGCAGGAACTGGATCGCTTTCTACCAACCGGCAAATTATACCACACAGTTCATTCTTTTGCAGTACATGCTATCTTATTACATCATGTACATTCACCCCCGCTCCCTGCACTATTACAATTTGATTTTTAATAATAATTACTAAAATTTTAACAATGAAAAACAAAAAATTGATACTGATTCTTTTTACAACTTATACAGTAGGAATGTCATTATTCTGTACAAAAGATAAGCTTACCAAAGAAACACAAATAGGCGCCAATACATTTTCATGTAAAATAGATGGGGTTGTATTTAAGCCTTCTGAAAGTGCTGGCTTATTTGGCTCACCTCCTATAACTGTATACAATCTTCCTAACAATGGTTTTACGCTACTTGGGAAATACTATGGAGATAGATCTGACCCCACCTCTAAATATATTTCGTTAAATCTTGAATACTTGAAAAGTGCGGGAATCAGTAACTTAAAATTTTACCCCAATCAGGGGTTATATATAATTAGTTATTCAGGCGGACCAGCTTACCAGACAGACGCCACACATACAGGAACAGTAACCATCACTCGCTGTGATACCGTTAATAAAATCTACTCAGGGACTTTTTCCTTTACAGCCATTGATAAAAATACTGACAAAGAAGTAAAGGTTACTGATGGCCGCTTCGATGTAAAACAATAATTTCTTTTTAAAACCAAAATAAAACTTGCTTTATGAAAATTAGAATTCTATTCCTCTTTATTGCAGCCATCCTTTTTACCGCTGCTCCTGCACAACATACCAGCAGTGTATACCAGCAGGAACTGGATCGCTTTCTGCAGTACTTAGACAAATCACAGGTACCAACCGGAATATTATATGACCGGGTAGCGCGGATAGCAGAACTTGATACGCTAAGTGATGTAATTAATAATAATACTAATCCCGCTATTAAAACATTGATTCGATAAATGTTGTCTTAAGAAATAATAGCAGCCAGGAAAAAATTGTGATTGTAGGTCCTAGCATGGGCTCGCTTATCAGCAGGTATGCATTAGCATATATGGAAAAGAAGGGACAAAACCATAACTGCAGGCTATGGGTTTCATTGGATGGGCCACATCTTGGTGTTAATGTACCTATTGGCTCACAGTATTGGCTGGAATACTATTCAAGGGTAGCTGGAGAAAGAGATGCCGAAGATGTATTAGAACATAATATAGGTTCAGTAGCAGCAAAGCAATTACTGCTGCACCATTGGACGTCGCATTCAACATCGCCAGCTCCGGCACCTGTAACCAGAGGTCTGTTTTTACAAAATCTACAGAATAATGGACTGCCCGGCAGCAATGGATTTCCACAAAATTTACGAAAAGTGTCCCTTACTAATGGTTCAGGGTCGGGGGTATTGCAACAACCGGGTGCTGGCTGTAGCCAAGTACTTAATATGAAAGGCTTTGCTCGTAATTGGCTTAGTTTCTTTAGTATAATAGGTGCCTTAGTTAGAAAGCAGGGGACCGAATCTAATATATATTTTTCCTCAGATTATGGCACTACCTGTAAAGTATTTGATGGGTGGTATGCAAAATTTACTTTCCAAAATAGACATTACGAAGAAAAGTTTGCCCAGACACCATCAAATACCAGGAGTTACGACGTTGTTCCTGGAGGACAATACAATACAATAGGAGTTATACAACAACAAGGAACTATTTCTGATTTATTGAAATATACTACATTTTCAAATGTTATCAATAATAATGCTTTTATACCCACAGTTAGTGCCTTGGCTTTAACTAATGGAAATAGCAGGGACTGGGCAGAGAATTTATCGAACAGAAATCTTGTTTGTACAGGAGAAACTCCTTTTAATGCCTATTTTACACCTGTAAATAACGAGGGACATGTTACACTTACATCTGCCAGTGTAGACTGGGTTAAAAATGAACTAAACAATTTACCGCAGCCATCGCCGTATAGCATACAGCTAATTTCTGGCAACGAACCAATTTGTGAAAGTACAGCAACATACCAAGCCATGAATCTTACTGCTGGCACAACAGTTACCTGGTCTACAACATCCAGTGATATCTCTATTAGTCCTTCAACGGGTCCCCAAACCACTGTTAGCAGAATAAGAAACGGCTCTGCAACTTTAATTGCGACTGTAAACAGTTGTAGCGGAACAGCTATTAGCACAAAAGACCTTCGTGTAGGTGGTTATAGCAGCGGTGATTATCCGGTTAGTGGACCCTCAAGTTCATGTACAAATTCGGATGTTTATTTCAATACGAATACGCTTCCCGGTGCAACCAACTATCAATGGTTCTGGCCTTCTGATTGGACATACGTTTCTGGTCAGGGAACACCCTATCTTGCGGTAAGAACAGGATATAACCCTTATGGTGGCAATGTGGGTGTAAGGGTAGCCAACGCTTGTGATGCCGGAGGAAGCCCTGCCATTCAGTATGTTCAGGTTTATGATTGCGGTTACTATTATTCCATGTCGCCAAATCCGGCAACCTCAACCGTAACTGTTTCTTCTAAGGAAACAAATACAAAAGATAACGTAAAACACGAGACTATAACAGAAGTTAATATTTATGACCAACAGGGTAACCTGAAAAAACACCAGAAGTTTGAAAAAGTAAACCGGGCAACACTTAATATTTCTGATTTGCGTACAGGCGTTTACTTTTTAGAAATAGTAGATGGTATTTATAAAGAAAGACAACAGTTGAGTGTGTTAAGATAAATAAGCTCTACTTTTTTTAAAACCGTCTCAACCGTGTTGAGGCGGTTTTAAATTATAGTTACCATAATATAAATCCTTTGTCATTTGCAAAAAATTATATCGCTGCCATTTTCTTAGGAAAGAACATTAGTAAAAGTAATTACATTGTACAAAGCGGTAATTGGAACAACCATGAATAAAGGTAATCCTGACCACGTCAGCCCACTTCTTCTTTAAAATCTTAGTTTTGTCAAAGTAAGCATCAAAACTGTTTTTATGTCTTTGCAACCATCTTGTGTAATTTCAGGTTCTGTCGTAGCGCTTATTCCAGCCCGTTATGCAGCTACCCGTTTTCCCGGAAAGCTGATGCAGAAACTGGGCGATAAGACAGTTATTTTACATACCCACGATAATACCATTGCTACTGGTTTGTTTGATGAAGTAATTGTGGCTACCGATAGCGATATTATTTACAAGGAAATTACCGGCAATGGAGGTAAGGCTGTGATGAGCCGGAAGCAACATGAAAGCGGTAGCGATCGAATAGCAGAAGCAGTTGGAGATTTGCAAGTGGATATTGTAGTAAACGTACAGGGCGATGAACCTTTTGTGCAGAAAGAACCGTTAGAAAAACTGCTGCAGGTTTTTAAGGGCAAAGAAGGTGAAAAAGTACAGGTAGCCTCACTTATGCAAGAGATGAAAGAACGAAGATTGATTGAAGATACTAATTATGTAAAAGTGGCTGTTGATAGAAACATGAATGCCCTTTTCTTTAGCCGCTCAGTAATACCTTATCCACGAAATACAGAAGCCCCGATTACGTACTACGAACATATAGGCGTCTATGCTTTTAGAAAACAGGCATTAATCCAATTTACAAACTGGCCGTTAACACCATTAGAGAATGCAGAGAAAATTGAATGTTTGCGATACCTCGAATATGGCATACCTATAAAAATGGTTGTAACAGAATACATGGGAGTTGAGATAGATACACCTGAAGATCTTGTACGGGCCGAAGAACAACTTTAGTCGCCCAATTGATCTATGATCTTTTCGATTCTGTCAGAGACTTCGTCTATTTCTCCATTATACTTATCGGTGTTTTCGTTTATTGATTTATACATCAGCTCTGTTTGACGCACCCGAAGGCCGGCATATTCATTCAATAACTTTCTTTTTCTTTTGTATTCTTTACTAAGGCTGTAGGCCCCTGTTTTCATAATTTGTTCCTGAAAATGTTTCCACTGGGGTAAGGCGCTGTCACGTATCACTGATACAGCCTCGTTATTAGACTGCGCCGATTGCAGGTGTTGCAT
>JBBPZJ010000220.1:0-5781 GCA_038199395.1 Chitinophagales bacterium | reverse complement strand
GAAACGAGCGGGTGGAGTCCCGCTGCAATAACGAAGCCCAGCGGCTTGAGCTATTGACTGAGTGAGTAATGATCAAAAAAAACAAGAAAATTAGGGGTGCAATTCCAGGTAGTGGAAAAGAAGAATTAAAAGTTTAATAATGAACATTAAATAGGAATTTTACGGCAACAAAAAAAATCCCTTCTTGCCTTTTACTTTTTCGCATCCGGCAATTGTTTTACCGTTAACTGTTGCTAATAAAAGAGACTTTTCTGTTACCGCTATTACGATCGGAAGCATCACGCCTGATTTTGAATATTTTTTCAGATTTCAACAACAGAGCACTTATAGCCATACCTGGTTAGGCGTTTTTTGGTACGACCTTCCCCTTTCAATCGTACTGTTCTTTTTATTTAATAAAATTGTTAAAGACCAGTTGACGGATAACCTTCCTATCTTCCTGCATAAAAGATTTGCAAGATTTAAGAATATAAAAAGGATAAAATATACATCCCGAAAATACCTTATTGTACTTACGTCATTATTAATTGGGATTGCCTCACACCTGTTGTGGGACAAAATTACTCACAGAACAGGTTATCTCGGAGACGAACCAGGGGAGTTTTACACTTTCTTATGGGATGCCAATAGTGTGCTCGGTGCGGCAGTAATTGCCTTTTTGATTGTAAGAATGCCTGAAAGCAAAACAGATATAAAACGATCCAATTTTTTATTCTGGTTTCTGATCTTACTTACCATTTTGATTGTCGTAATAGTTCGTTCTGCTTATTCGACAAACGTTCGCGATATCGGAATTGCATCCATATCAGGCTTTTTTATTGGTTTGATCTTTTCCTCCGTTATCGTGAAAATGATCTCCTACAAGACATAAAGAGCCAACTCTACAGCTTCTGTGACATAACATCTCCTTTAATAAGCTTTGCGAACGGTTGAAACACACGAAGCAGCTTATTCTCCTGTTTGAAAAAAAAAGAACCAGCCTTACGACTAGTTCAAATTTTTTAATGCATTCCGGGAAACAGAGGACGGGCAACCTCTCTAAAAGGCCATGGTACAGAGGCTACAATTATGATAAATGCAATAAAGTAAAACCAAAATGAACGACGGTGCTTTGCCTGGTCGCTGATGTTTTTCTTTGCAGATCCCCGGCCTATCGTAATCAAAATAATCCCGATAATCATACCTACAGGATGCTCTATTGCCCAAAATCGTGCAACATTATTTTGCATCACGTTCTTCATACCCATATTTTGAATGCTTGCCAACCCCGGACCGGCAAACCATTGGTAAAGTCCAATTAATAACATGATATGTGCGGAAATCATTAAAAACAATCCGGTTTTTTTATCGCCTGATGTAAATGCTTTGTTTCCTGTCATTCCGGCTAATGATCTTATAATTGCAATCAATAATAAAATGATAACCACCCAGCGGCCGAAGTTGTGCAAGTGTAATAATCCTTTATACATAAGTCAGGTTTAATTTTTTCAAAAGTAAGGCTTAATCACTTTCGGTCATACCAGATTAAAATCATTAGACGGTTATATAAGGTGTAGCGTCTTTCGAATAAGTATTTTTCACGTAAAGGCTCAAAGAAAGACAAGCAAAGACGCAGGGAGCGATTTGCAAAAAAATTGTTGCAATGTCGTGGTGCTGTTAGAAAAACATGAAGAAAGCGGTTCGGGACATTTATTTTTGTGCTATGAAAAAATTGATTTTCATTTTTATTACCGCTTCTTTTATTGCCTCCTGTACCAACCATGACAAAGCCGCTACCGCAGTTGATGAGGCTAAACTTCGGGTTATAGATGATTTGAGCAAACAGGTAAGAGAAAATCCTGATAGTGCCGGATTAAGGATGAAACTGGTAAACTCTTTCGATAGCTTAAAAATGTATAAAGAGGCTATTGCTCAAACTGATAGTCTTCTTAAAAGGGATAATCATAACAATGGCCTGTGGTTTACAAAAGGTCAATTGCAGGAAGATAACAGAGACACTGCGGCCGCAATCCTCAGCTATGAGAAGGCGTTGAACATTTATCCTTCAATAGAAGCGCAGTTGAGCCTGGCGAACTTGTTTGCAGAAACAAAAAATCCGAATGCACTAAAAATCTGCAGAAATGCAAGTGCCATGGGCCTCGGCAGAGAAACGGACGCAAGCTGCAATTTTATTGCCGGAATCTACTTTGCCCGAATCGGAGACAAAAAACAAGCTCTGCAATTATTTGATAAAGCAATTAACGACAATTATACTTTGATGGAGGCTTATATGGAGAAAGGCTTCATCTATTACGACAGCCATAATTATCAGCAGGCTTTACAAACTTTTGAGACCGCTCTAACCATTAATAAAACTTATGCCGATGCCTACTACTGGAAAGGGAAATGTAACGAGGCAATGGGAAATAAACCTGAAGCTGTTTTAAACTATAAACGATCTTTAGGGCTCGACAAGCAGTTAAAAGAAGCGCAAGAGGCGATTACAAGATTGGAATAACAAGAAGGGAAATAAGTCATTGAGACCAGTTAAAGTCGGAATTTAAAAATCGAAAATCGAAAGTAAAGAATTAGTATGTACGTGAATGATTCAATTAATTCATTGCAGCAAAGATTTAACCCGTATCATTCTTTCTGTCATCCCTCATCTATCAACCATCATCTAATAAAAGAAACATCCTTATGCCTATCATAGCTCCTTCATTCTTAGCAGCAGACTTTTTACACCTGGCCGATCAATGCGAGATGATCAATAAAAGCGAGGCAGACTGGTTTCACTTAGATGTAATGGATGGGCGTTTTGTGCCTAACATCAGTTTTGGATTGCCTGTAATAGAGCAAATAAGAAAAACGACTTCTAAAGTATGTGATGTACACCTGATGATAGTAGAGCCGGAAAAATATGCAGAAGCTTTTAAGAACGCAGGCGCAGACATTTTAACCGTACACATAGAAGCCTGCCCTCATTTACACAGAAACATAGAACAAATAAAAAGCCTTGGTATGAAGGCAGGAGTTGCAGTAAACCCTCATACGCCTATATCATTTTTGATAGATATACTGCAAGATATACAAGTGGTCAATTTAATGAGTGTAAATCCGGGCTTTGGAGGACAAACATTTATACCTCATACGATTGAAAAAATAAAACAATTGCGCAAGCTGATCGACGAAAAAGGTTTTGATGTGCTGATTGAAATAGATGGAGGCGTAACACTGGAAAATGCTGCTTTAATCACTGATGCGGGAGCTGACGTTTTAATTGCCGGAAGTACCGTTTTTAAATCCAGTAACCCAATTGATACAATAACCAGATTAAAAATGGTTTAGGTACAATTGCACGCATATTCGTTCTCAAGATCTATAACTGTTACTACTGTCAGGTGTTGCTGTTTAGGAGCAAAAATGATCCTGACATGCTGGCGATCTGCGGTTATTCCTTCTACTGCGTAAGTTGGCCCTTGAGGATCCTGTAAATCGCTCTTGTTGTAATTCACGGTTCCATTTACCAGGATATCTTTTACTTCCTGTTGTGTTATATGCCTGCACTTCATACGGCATTTGGCATGTTTTGTAAAAAACAAGTTTGTAGTGGTTCGATCAAATCTTTCGGCACTGCCCGGCGAACCTCTTGTAACCGGAATGTTTCTTTCAGTTCTTTGATTTTGTCTCTTCGCAACTGTCGGCTGACTATTATTGCAACGCCTGATTAAAATGGATAATACTGCCATCACAACCAACAGCAGCACGGGAAGTATTTTCTGCGGTTTCATAAGCGAAAGTTAAAACAGAGTGATTAGAAAATATAAATGCACTTACAACAAATGCAGCGCTCGTGCCTTGCGGGCATGAGTTGCTCACTTGCCTTATCTTTGCCCCCTTATGGATAAACGTTCGGTAGCATTTCATACACTTGGTTGCAAACTCAACTTTTCCGAGACTTCTACCCTTTCACGGTTGCTTGAAAACGAAGGTTTTGTGAAAAAAAATTTTGATGACAAGGCAGACGTGTATGTTATTAATACCTGTTCTGTTACTGATAATGCCGATAAAGAATGCAGGCAGTTAGTTCGTCGTATTCAACGAAAAGCGCCGGAAAGCCTGGTAGTCATCACAGGATGTTATGCGCAGCTAAAATCAAAAGAAATTGCTGAAATAGAAGGAGTTGATCTCGTGTTGGGAGCTGCAGAAAAATTCAATATAGCTCAACATCTTAAAGAACTTACAAAAAACGACAGCGCTAAGATCTGTAGCTGCGATATCTCAGAAGTAACAGGTTTTAATGCCTCTTTTTCAATAAATGACCGTACCCGCACCTTTCTAAAAGTGCAGGATGGATGCGATTATAACTGTTCTTTCTGTACAATTCCTATGGCAAGGGGCAAAAGCCGCAGCGGTAATATTGAGAATGTTGTCAACAATATAAAACAACTGGCAACTAGCGGCGTTAAAGAAATAGTGCTGACAGGTGTCAATCTTGGCGACTTTGGCAAAGGCCCCGACGGAAACAAAATACATGTAGAGAATTTTTATGAACTAGTTCAGGCCCTTGAAAAAATAAATGGAATAGAACGTTTTCGCATTTCTTCCATTGAGCCAAATTTGCTGACAAATGAAATAATTGAGTTGGTGGCAAATAGCGACAAATTCATGCCTCATTTTCATATTCCGTTGCAAAGTGGCAGCAATACAGTGCTTGGTTTAATGAGAAGAAGATACAAGCGTGAATTGTATGCAGAACGAGTAAAGCTGATAAAAACATTGATGCCGCATTGTGCAATAGGTGTTGATGTTATTGTCGGATTTCCAGGAGAGACTGAAGCATATTTCGCCGAAACTTTTGAATTTCTGCTTAGTCTTGATATTTCTTACCTGCATGTATTTACTTACAGCGAAAGACCTGATACACTTGCGGTAGAAATGAAAGACGTGGTACCGGTACATGTACGCAACGAAAGAAACAAAAAACTAAGGAACCTTAGTTACATGAAGATGAGCGAGCACACCAGAAGACATATTGGGGAAACCAGGAAGGTACTTTTTGAAGCAAATGCAAAAAACGGAACGATGGAAGGTTACACCGATAATTATATAAAAATTAACGCCCCCTATAAATTAGATTGGGTGAATCAAATCGTAGATTGGACAATATAATTCACTTTCAGATGGAGGATAGCAACCTAAAAAAATTCATTGTTACCATAAACTTTTTTATGGACGAACAATTTATGACGCTGGTGCCTCCTCACAGAACTTACATCAATTATCTTATTAATAAAGGAATTATAGACTCTTATGCGGTTAGTATGGAAAGCTATCGTAGCTGGATAATGATAACAGCAGAAAACAAAGACGAAGTACGCGAATACCTTCACAAGTCGCCCCTGTTTAAATACTGGACTTTTGAAATAGACGAATTGTTTGTGTATGACGGGCAAACATACCGGCTCCCCGCGCTGCAGATGAATTAGTTTTTTGGTTACAAACAAATGAATGTCTATTAGACAGTGTTGTGTCACTCACTTGTATGGCAAACCTTTATTGAACTTTTATATTCACTAGCGCAATATTTTGCCTAAAATTTATTAGGGAACCTGTTCCCGAGCCCCTCCTGGCATGCAGTCAGTTGCATGTTAATTTTTATACCTATCATCCGAAAGAGCTCAATTTATAAGTCGCTATACCACTGGCATATTTTTCGCATTCTTACTATATAAAAAGGCCAAAAATGAAGCTATCAAACAACAAAATATTAATTACAGGCGGAGCGAGCGGCATCGGCCT
>JBBPZJ010000219.1:0-2363 GCA_038199395.1 Chitinophagales bacterium | reverse complement strand
TTTTTTGCTAATAATGATGGAAGTGATATGATAAAAACTGCTGCTATGATGAACGTTGCTGCATCAACAAAAAATATTTGCCTTGCTCCAAGCCATGCTGCAACACCACCAGCCAGGCCTGGACCTAATACGCCAAGTAATTGATTGGTGGCGTTTGATAAAGCAATGCCTGAACTGTAATTGTCTTCATTCTTTATAGACTGTGGAATGGCTGCTTTATATGCCGGTGTAAAAAAGGCGTTGAAAATATTCAGAAAAAATATGAGTACATAAATTTGCCATGCTTCAGTTACAAAGGGTAGACATCCCACTATTACCATTCGTACAAAGTGGGTGATGTACATTATTTTCTTCCGGTCTATCCTGTCGGCAAGCACTCCTGCATAAGGACCAAATAAAATAAATGCTGTTACTCTTAATGTCAATGCAGTAGATAAAATGGCTGCTGAATGATTGCCTCCAAACTGGAAAGCAAGCAATGCAATACCTACCCAGGTAAATGCATCGCCTAATAAGCTGATGGTTTGGGACAGATAAAGTTTTAAAAATATTTTATCTCTTAATGCACCGAATGGATTTGACATAAGTTGGTTTTTACTCTTCCACATTTTTGATTGCTGATAATAAGGCATAAGCACCTTTAATAACGATCTTGCTGGTACTTATATTAAAGTTCTCAGGCAGTGTTACTGCTACAAATCCTTCCTGTTCTATGCCTTTTACAACAGGTATCATTTTAAATGTTGTCTTGTTTTGTGCCGTAGCTGTTTGAATGAAAATGTAATCTTTCCCTTCTGATTGAACAATGGCTTCTACAGGCAATGCCGGTACATCTTCTGTTCGCGTTTCAATCATTGCTTTTACATACATGCCCGGCAGCATTGCAGGGTCGTTTGATACGGTAAGATGACAATGGACGGGTATTGTTCCATCCTCTTCAGTTGATTTTCCGATAAGGAAAACTTTTGCTTCCCGGTGGTAATCTGTTTCGTTTGCTAACGCAAATCGTATTGGCTGACCGGGGTTTATTTTACGTACATCATTTTCAAAAACATTTAAGGCAAGGTGCATATCGCTTTTATTGGCTAATTCAAACAATACATCACTGGGTTGAACATATTTGCCCCTGTTTACATTGCTTGCAGTCACATAGCCGTTAATGGGTGAGTAAAGATTGCTTGTCTTAGAAATTCTACCTGCCTGAACTGTTTTAGTGCTGATGCCAATCAAAGATAATTTTTGCTCAAGCGCACTGATTTTTGCCCTCATCATATTGTATTCTGATGAGACTTGTTGTAATGTTTTTGCAGCATTCACTTCTTCTTTGCGTAATTCTTTTTGCCTCTCCAACTCCTGTGAAAGAAAAATCATTCGGCTTTTACTTTCCAAGTAGTCCTGCTGTAAGTCTATGAACGCTGCATTTTCAATTACTGCCACTACCTGACCTTTACGAACTGCCCGCCCTGGCAACAAACCCGAACTTTTTACGTAACCTCCTAATGGTGCTGAAATAGATACTACGTTTTGAGGTGGTACATCAATTGTCCCGTTTACTTTTATTACACTGCTTAGGTTTCGCATCTCTACCTTACCCAGCTCAATGGCTGCTACTTTATATTGGTCTGTTGTAAGAGACACTACATCTTTCATTACAGCACTATCTTTTGCGGCAACTTTCTCTTCAGTTTTTTCTTCAGTTTTTTTGCTACTGCACGCTGGTACAACTACAGCCATTGTGATGATCGGGAAGAGAATTTTTATAAGTGATTTCATTGATATTTTGTTGAAAATGAATATTTTTTTAAAGAAGCGGATCGGTTACTTTGGCTAAAGCCCAACAATGAATTTGCTTTTAACCCAAGACTTAAGTCTGGGGTTAGTGAAATACAGCGTAGTTACGGCTTTAGCCAAAGTATTTAGTTTTGGGTTAGTGAAACACATCAAGCACATTTTAACCATGTGGTGTTTATAATTTGGCAACATATTTATTTTATACCAACAATGCTCTCTATAGCGAGTGTTGACTGATTGTATTGATAAACGCTTTCTATGTAATCGGTTCTTATTTTTAATGCTGTTGCCAGGCTTTGCTGATATTGAACGTAAGTCAACTCTCCGGCTCTAAATCCTTTCTCCGCGTTCTTTATGATAAGGCTTGCCTGAGGCAATGCAGTTATCTCATAATAACTGACTGCACTTTTATGTTTGTAATACTGCTGAAGCAGGATATTTAACTGACCAGTTAAAACTGTTTGTTCATATTCTAACTTTGTTTTGGCAATTTGTTCATTGATTTTAGCAGCATTTATTTTGGCCTTATAGCCACCTGGCAAAAGCGGAATAGCTACTCCCAGTTGAAAGCT
>JBBPZJ010000218.1:0-5499 GCA_038199395.1 Chitinophagales bacterium | reverse complement strand
ATGGAGAATTGACACTTATATATCTGAACAGCAGGTTATAAACATCAAGTTCCCTCAAGTAGGTATTAATTGCTAAAAATATTATTATGAAACGAGTTTATTTTAAGATAAATTTTCTTTTAACTGCCGCCCTCATTGTTTTCTCTGCACGTACTGCTACTGCTCAAGATGAAATGAATATTATTAAGGTGGGCAACACAAAAGAACTGCTTGATTATTTTAAATATACGGGCAATGATGTTCCGTTGATAAGTGGACACCGCGGCGGAATGACAGAGGGATTTCCTGAAAACAGTATTGCGACTTTTAAAAATACGCTACGTTATACACCTGCTTTTTTTGAAATAGATCCACGCCTTACTAAAGACAGCGTGATAGTAATTATGCATGATGAAACGTTAGACCGTACGACTACGGGCAGCGGTAAAGTCGGAGACTATACGCTGGAGCAATTGAAGCAGCTTAAACTAAAAGATCCGAAGGGCAATATTACTGACTATACCATTCCCACTTTGGACGAAACAATAAAATGGGCTAAGGGAAAAACAATATTAAACCTCGATAAAAAAGATGTGCCTATGGAGTGGACTGCAAGGAAACTACGTGAGCACGATGCCGAAGCACATGTGATGCTTACTGTTCATAATGCAAAGCAAGCAAAGTTCTATTATGAAGGAAATAAGAACGTAATGTTCTCGGCCTTTGTCCTAACCAAGGAAGCATTAGCCGAATATGAAAAAGAAGGAATTCCCTGGTCACACATTATGGCGTATGTAGGACCGAATTACAAGCCTGAAAATAAAGAACTAATTGACATGCTACATGCCCGTGGTGTAAAATGTATGATTTCGGCGGCCCCTACCTATGACAAACTAAAAGGTTCATTCGAAAGGAAAGCGGCATACCAACAAATCATCCAATCAGGAGCAGACGTCATAGAGTCAGATCTTCCCATCGAAGTCGCCCGAGCCATTCTACCCCTTATTCCCGCTAAAAGTCCCAAGCATAAGTACTTCGTAAATTAAAATAAGTTGCGACAGTTTATTTTAACTTGTCATCTTGGCCCCTTCGAAGGTCACTTGCTGCGAATGCACTCAAAAGATCGTTGTTACGGGTAGAGAAAAGAAATTCTTACGATTTGAAGAAGCAAAGTTTTAGATTGTCCGGGTACCTCAAAAGAAATTTATGCCTTTCACATCTAACACTCTTCCTCCTTCACTTGTTATACTATTGCTTACATCTACAACTTACACTTTTTGCAGTGCTCCCAGAAAATAAAACCGCCCGTGCCGGCGGTTTTATTCTATAAAAAAACATTTCTATTGATTGAAAGATGCCCTGGCTCCTCCGGATGCAAAGACTGCAAGCACTCTCGAACTTTGTCCTTTTGTAAACATATACATGCACTGATCGTAGGTATAATCCATGTAGTTCATTGTCATTTCTACAGGGTTACCAGTGCAAGTACTCAAATGAGGATACGAAGGGCAGCCACTGTTTGAGGTATTGTGCTGAGGTGTATCATCAACGTAATCAGTGCCACAAGTTGCATCTCCCCAAATATGCCGAAGATTCATCCAATGACCTACTTCATGTGTGGCAGTTCTGCCGAGATCATAATTGCCAACATAGGTACCGGTAGATTTTGATTTGCTTCCAAATGCCGAGTAAAGTATTACCACGCCGTCAGTAGCAGGGTTCCCACCGGGAAACTGGGCATAACCTAGCAAGCTACTTCCAAGATTACAGGACCAGATATTGAGGTAGTATTTAGTATCAAGAGGGTCACTTCCTCCTTTTGCCCTTTTCTTGACCCCATCATCTGTACCAAAGCTGGTTTTTTTAGTTGGAACACGAATCGTTTTGTCTAAAACGAATCGTACACCTACACTTGTTTGTTCATCTGTGAATTCCTTAGGGGCAGACACTCTATCTGCATTTGTGTTATTGAAATCTTCATTCAAAACATCTAATTGAGATGCCACCTGTGCATCGGTAATATTCTCAACGTCTCTATTGTAAACTACATGAACCACCACAGGAATTGTAATTACTCCATTCACTATACGAAAAGCGCCGGCATTCTTAATCACTTTTTTAGTATAGTCTTCTATTTCAGCCATTCTTTTTCTTAGCGACGGGTCGGTAGCTAGTTGCTCTTCTAATACATCCTGCGAAGCGCAAGTACGCTCTGCAATAACTGTAGTGGCGGGTTCCTGCTCGCTTTCCTGAGCAATTTTAGAATCCTGTTTGTTACAAGACAGAACCAGGAACAAGTGAAGTGAAGAATTTCTTCATGTTAACTTTTTTTATTTCATTTCAAGTTAACATTTTTTAACAATTAAATATTCTCTTTTCAAAAAAAATAATACTGCCTCAGTGAAGAAGCTAACTCGTTCTTCCAACAACATCTTTTTTAAAGAAATTGCATTAAGTTTTTGAATATTGCAACACAGTAATTCAACTAGCAAGCCAACATAACGCACAAAGAAATTAGCCGCCAGCTCCCCGGCTTGACTATCATCTCATTTTACAACAGCCAAGATAAATCTTCACCGATGTTGATAGTGGTACGAAGCAGATTTGAATCAAGTTTATCTAGTCGAAAAAGTATTGCAGGTGCTTGTCCGGCGAGCTTCAAAACCCCTTCTTCCAATTGCAATGCTGACCCTTCGGGCAAACCAACAATAGTGGCTTCCCGGTTAACCTTAAGGTATTCATGCAATCGTTCATCCCTTGTTTCGCCATTATGGCCATCCTGCCTGAAGTTGATATAATGAGGATTAATTTGAAATGGAAAAAATCCAAGAGCTTTAAAACTTTTGGGTTCTATGATGGGCATGTCATTGGTGGTGCCGATAGAAAGTCCTGCGATATTCGAACCGGCGCTCCACCCTACATAAGGCTTTCCTGCTTTTACGTGATTGCTGATTGCCCCGATCAACTCATACTCGTACAAATGATGCAATAATTTGAACGTATTTCCACCCCCTACCATTATTACATCTGCCTGCTCGATTACGGTATTTGCACCTTCTCGTTTTACTACATCAAAGTTGTAAGGCAATATTTTAAGCCCTTGTACAACTTTAGCTAAATAGGCATCATAACTACCATCGGCATCAGCAAACGGAATAAATGCAATGCGAAGAGGTTGATCTACAAGGAACTTTTTTATAACCGGAATAGCCGTTTCAAGATAAGTGGACTTACCGGATCTGGAACTGCTAAGTGCCAACACACGTGGGGAAGACATCATAATTATACATTAGTACAGAGTTCCAAAAGTAGCTCCGATTAGATTCAATGTCATGCATATTTTTTCTCTTTCAGACATCTTCATTCATTTTGCAAGGGCTGGGCCGTTGATAACAACCCCTTCAGAAAAGAACACGAATTTAAAAACCGGTTGCATTAAAGTGTTTGTAAATGGAAAAATGGGCCGAAGGAAAAGGACGAAAAGTTTGTTTTATTAAAGAAATTAAGTATTTTTCAATATGCTTAAGAGGGAAAAGGATCGCCTGCTAAAACCAACAACAGGACTGTTTTACTGATAGTTCTTTTACTGAAACACCTTCTGATGTAATTATTACTTAGTATTACTTTTCCAATATCTTCTATTGATAAGAGATTTCTTATCAACTTTTAGTTATAATAAATCAAATGTAGTTTGCAGCTATTTGTTGAAAAATTACAAGTGTTCCGATCGCATATACTTATTGATTTGCCGCCTGTTGCATCTGCTTATTTTATTTACAGCATAACGTTTAGAGTATGACTAAAAATATCTTTCCCTTCGATTCTCAAATCAGTTACGAGCAACGAAAAGAAGCCATGATGCAGGAACCCCGACTCATATGGCTTACCGGTTTATCAGGCTCAGGCAAATCAACATTAGCTCTCAGGCTCGAACATTATTTCTTTTTTAAACGTTACAAAGTTTTTATACTCGACGGAGACAATGTCCGTAACGGACTTTGTAAAGACTTAGGTTTTTCTGAAGAAGACCGCAGGGAAAATTTACGAAGAGTAGGCGAAGTTTCAAAGTTAATGCTGGACGCTGGTCTTACAGTTATTTGCGCATTTATTTCGCCTTGCACAGAAGATCGCAGGGCTATTAAAGACATCGTGGGTGAAGGGAGATTTATCGAAGTATATGTGCGCTGTTCAGTAGAGGTCTGCGAAAAGCGGGATATAAAAGGTTTATATGCAAAAGCAAGACAGGGCATTATTCCCAATTTTACCGGCGTAAGTGCGCCATACGACCCACCCGTGTTACCTGATGTGGAGGTACACACAGCGGAAGAAACAATAGAAGAATCGATGTATAAAATTATTAAGCTTGTTGAACCGGCTATTACTTTGCAGACGCTGCAGGCTTACTATTGCATTTAACCTGTAAGCAGCATTTTTTAAGAAATATGATAGAGATACAAAAGTTGCTGGAGGTTGCTAAAAGAGCGGCATTACTGGCCGGAGATGCTATTATGGAAGTGTATGCTTCAGAAGATTTTGGAGTAGATATGAAAAGTGATCACTCGCCGCTAACGCATGCCGATAGAGCAGCTCATACAATTATAGTATCGCATTTAGAAAGTACCGGCTTACCCGTACTGTCTGAAGAAGGCAGAGATATTGCGTACGAAGAAAGAAAAAATTGGGATTGGTTTTGGATGGTAGATCCTCTGGACGGTACAAAAGAGTTTATAAAAAGAAACGGCGAGTTTACTGTTAATATCGCTTTAATGCATTCCAATATTCCCGTTGCAGGCGTTATTTATGCGCCCTGCCTCGATGCGTTATATTTCGGTTCAAAAGAAACCGGCGTTTATAAAGTAAAAAAAGAGGGAGCAGTTCAATTATTGCACCGATTGGAAGAAATGTCTATTACAGAATTGCAAAAAAAAGACCCAATAATAATTGTGGCTTCGAAATCGCACCTGAATGAAGAAACAAAAGCTTTTATAGATCAGTTTCAAAACCCAAATCTCTCATCAATGGGCAGCTCGCTAAAGCTTATGTTATTGGCAGAAGGTGCTGCAGATATTTACCCAAGGCTCGCTCCTACTATGGAGTGGGACACAGCAGCCGGCGATGGTATCTTGAGATCACTCAACAGAAGTATTTACCAAACAGATTTGCAATCGGAACTTTTGTACAATAAAGAAAATTTATTGAACCCGTCCTTTATAGCTTTTTAGAATGTTTTGAAAAAAGTGACCTTTCTATAAAACGGTAAGTTCAGGGCTGTTGATTCCTAGCAGTTTCAATTGCCTGGTTTGCCTTATCCTCGTTCCTTCTCCTTGCGGAGAAGGATGCCCCTGTGCAACAACCTTCCTAAATTTGATTTTCGAATTTTTCAACTTTTTGCTTTAGAGGTAAGGAGTTCTGAGGTCGGCAAATAATGAAAGCCAATTGTATTTACTCAATTGGCTTTAAAAATTTTTAAATAAAAACTTTACCGTTAACTCAATTTCATCTTTCTAAACTTTTCAATTT
>JBBPZJ010000217.1:0-9266 GCA_038199395.1 Chitinophagales bacterium | reverse complement strand
ACTTCATAATATATTTTTGTTAATTACCTACCTATAAAAGATTCCGGAATACTCTCAAAATAGTAAAGAAATTGAAAGAGCTAAAGCAGGTGACTAAATTATTTAAAATTGATTACAATTCACAGAAACATTATAAGCAGGGGAAAAGATGTTGCCAAACTTCAATAGATGAATAACCACGGTGGTAGAAATATTTAATTCGCAAAGAGAAATGCATCCACTTTTCTCTGAAATAATTATTATTCCTGCCACTATTATAAACGAAACAGTTTCTTCGCATTTTCATACAATAATTTTCGTTCGATTGTTTTAGTTGGCGCCAACTTACGCACTTCGGCTATGTCCCGTGCACCAGAGCATTTGGCAGCGGAGGCAACTCCTTCCGGATCCTCGCAGTCACTGCCATACATTAGTTTATCCTGGTGTCTTTCTAAAAATCCTTTGGCATGATCTTCATCCCTTGTTAAAGCACTTAATCCCGAACCGGCAGAAAGGTCCCCAAACATGTTGGGGTAATCACTCAGGTAACGATCGGTAAAACCTCCGCGTGTTACAGGTCCTTTCGGGTATAATACAGACTGGTCTTTATGATTCTTGTCAATATTCGCCCACCATGTTTGTGCGTGACCTATAAAATTTACCCCTGGATATTTTTCCAACATTTTATAAAAACGTTCAAACCCATAATTATACATCTTATGTTGCCAGTGCATCAACACAGGTACATTATATGCCTGCGCTAAGTGGTAGATTTTTTCCATTTCAGGGGAGTCACATTCCACTCCAAACTTCAATTCTCCAATGACCACTGCACCTAACTTAAGATATTTTTCTATCTCATATACCGCATCTTTATTATCAGGTACTTCATTGGCACCAAACGTAAATTCTTTCCGATGATTTTGAACAAATAAATAACATTCGGCATTACCGCCTGTTTGTGCCTGCAATCCGTTTGAGATACCATCATGTGTGGCAGCAGAATTAACAGGCCTGCCAGAAGGCAATAAAATTGTTTTAGTTACCCCCATTGCCCGCTGGTGGGCAAGAAGCTCTTCATCGCGCCGCTGGTGGTAATGTATATGCTGATGGATATCTATAATAGGTTCCTTTTTGAATTCAGGTACTGGTATAGCCTTTACGTCAAGCGCAGCTCCCAGCAGAAGAGCACCGGTTCCGGCAATAAAATCACGACGCGAATATTGATCTTTTGATGTGGACATATTAATATGGTTAATAACACTGAAAGGCTTTATTTATTTAAAACTTCTTACAAATCACCTCTTACCCCCATTGTTTTGTCAATAAATTCATACGATTCGAAACGAACTTCTTCCGGGAAATCATGTTCACGATCAGGATAACGAACCTGCAAATTATTTTCTGCCTTTAAAAAATGAAAGACCTTCGATACCTGTTCAATTCCCTTTCTAACTCCCTCTACGTTAAAGTTACTGTCCTTCAAGGGAGAGTTAGAAAAAAAAGCACGGGGTGCAAGAGCAGCAATCACTTCATCAAAATCAAAAGGAATTTTGGAGGGATCGAGTTGAAAAGTATCACATAAAAGAGGCATATACACTTCCTGCGCCCAGGGAGCTAAACGGTGGCCAAATTTTTTGGTAACCTCAGGTCCTGCGTTGTAATAGTCAAGCAAGGTCCAGCCACAACTGGAAACAATTACCTTTAACCGAGAATCAAAAGCACCAGTGAAGATCGCGCTATGGCCACCTAGTGAATGACCTATCACTCCAATTTTACTTTGATCTACATCCGGCCTGGCTTGCAGTAAATCGATGCAGCGCATACTATCAAATATGCTTTTCATAACCCCGGACTCATACCTGTCTGTTTTGAAATTATAATTCTTTAAATCGCCGAAGCCCGGGTAGTCCGGTGCAATAACTACATAACCCCGTTCAGCCAGTTCTTTTGCGTATGCCCGGCCTAATAAAGGACTTTGGCCATCTACAATCCCCTTACCAAGAGGGCCGGTTGGATGAAGGGCCAACATTGCAGGAAACTTTTTCCTGCTTGCTGAAGGAATGTATAAATATGCCGGAAGTGTTTCATTTTCAGCAACAGTAAATTGTATACTATGCCGGGTGTATTTTTTTTCTTTTAATTGATCGATGAATTGAACGTTCATTTCAGGTAACCCTTTCCTTGAAGGAAGCTTACCCATCGCCTTTTCTAACCCGGCCAGTATTTGCTGTCGCTTAATTTGCCATTCAGCCATATTGGTCACTGGTTTTTTTTCACCTTTTGCATTATGGTAGAAGAGCAAATCAGTTTTACCAGGAGCCAGAGGGCTTCGAGTTTCCCGGCCAAAAGACATTGCGGGAACAGGGATGATGCAAGCTGCTGCACCAAAGGCAATTGATTGAATAAACTTCAGCCTGTTTATTTCCTTTTTTATTTTCTGCTCCATGATCTGTGATGCGGTTGCAGGGTTTATTAAATAAGAAGACCATATACTTACAAAACCATTGATTAAATTTAGATCAATAACATTGTAGAAAGCGAGCTAATTTAGACTCGTTTCATCCAAAATATCATCAGCCTGACTATTGGTAGATTGGATTCTGCTTTAGTTTTACATTTTTGTCGATCACATTTTGAGGTATAGGTAAAAGATAATTTTTGTTTGCAAAAAAAATCCGGGTTCCGTTTGGAGCATTTATTACGGAATACACTTTTTTACCATTTACCTTCTCAATTTTCATTGCATGAAGCGTTCCATTTAAAAAGGTTTCAGCTAATTTTAGCCTAAGTAAATCAGGCCAGCGTTTATGTTCAAAAGAAAGCTCTACTCTTCGCTCTTGCCTTATGGCATTTCTCATTTGAGCCTGGCTTAAGTTGGAAGCTAAGGCAGGCAACCCGGAACGTTGCCGCACTTTATTTACTGCATCATATACCGAGTTATCAGGGCCTGATGCTTCATTCCGTGCTTCGGCATAACTGAGCAATACTTCTGAGTACCGGAAGATGATGAAGTGTGCACTATTAAGCCTGAGATTACCGCTTTGTGCATATTTTGGGTTCAATCCTTTACGGAAATAATAACCCGTATTCGTTGCTTCATTAGCACTACTTAAATCAAGGGTATTTAGGGAACCAGATCCGATCCACATTTCCATTTCAAAACCCAACCAGTTGGATCCGTCGTAAACAATAGATTGATAGAACCGCTTTTCCCGGTTAGTATATGGTTTTTGCGGATCATAACCTGAAGCAGGATCTGTAATGGGTAACCCGTTTGCCATAAAATAAGCATCTACCAGGTCGTTCGTTGGATTTGGTGCACTGAATGCTCTCTGCACTCCTCCAACAAACCATGCTCCCTGTAAACCTTCCCTGCTGCCTCCAAGGGCTGTTCCACCAAGGTATGCTTTATCAAAGATTACTTCTACATTGTTATTATTATCTTCATAAAACATGGTTTCATAATCCGGGAATAAGCTGTACACGTTCAGGTCCATAACTTGCTGATTTGTCGCTGCTGCAGTAGCCCATAAAGCTTTATTGTTTCCAGGGTTCTTTAAAGGACTGGCCTGGAAAAGTTCGCACCATCCTTTTAAAGTGAGTGCTGCACCTTTTGTTACCCTGCCAACATCATTTTTCACAGGCAGATCTTTTGCGATCGAAGCACATTCATTTATAATAAATTCAAAAGTCTCATCTGAAGTATTCCGTGCTCTGAAGATAGAATCTCCCTGGGTATTTTTGTTCAACACATTTGTAATAATCGGTACCCCTCCATAGCTGATCCATAAGATGTGGTAAAAATAAGCTCTTAAAAATCTTGCTTCTGCCAACCTTATCTTTTTCCAGCTATCTGGTAATGTAGATTCGGTTACTTTTTGAATGAACAAATTACATTGTCTTATATTGTTATAATTCGGGGTCCAATCATCGCGCACGGTATTAGGAGTATAATTGGACTGTGCATAGGTAGTAAAACTATAGCCTGAAGAACTACCCCGCATGGCATTATCAGAAAAATTTTCATCCGGATCATTGGTATTGAAGGGACCGGCTATACTGCTGTATATATTATTTAAAAATAAATCAGCATTACTAGTCGTTGCCCAGGCAACATCATTGGTAACCTGGTCTGTTGGTGTCACTTCAATAAATTTATTGCAGGAAATTAAAGCCGTAATAAAAAATAAAACAACTATTTTGAAATCAATATTATTTAATGTGCTATTCATGATGAATGATTAATTAATAAGAATTTTGATCCTTTTAAAAGATAATGTTAGTGCCCACTGAGATCACTTTTTGAAGGGGATAATTATATCCCTGCGGATCTATAATTTCAGGGTCATAATTTACGATTTTTGTCCAGGTAAGCAGGTTTTGCCCGGAAACAAAAATCCTTATGTTTTGCAACTTTATTTTACTTAGAACTTCTCTTGGAATCACATATGACAGTACTGCACTTTTAAGCCTTAAATAGCTGGCATTGTTTATCCAGAAAGATGAAGTTTGAGAATTGTTTACTGTTGGTGCACTTGTTATCCGTGGGTTTTTTGCATTTGGATTTTCAAGTGTCCAATAATCGAGGTTTTGAATTACCGGTACAGTACCCCCTGCAAATGCCATTGCGTAGCTGCCTGAGCCATAAAAGCTGGCTTTTGCTGCTCCCTGAAAAAGTATATCAAGTGCAAAACCTTTATAACGTACATTGGGGTTTACCCCATAAATGATTCCCGGGTTCTGCGGGTGACCAATTACAGTTAAATCATTATTATCAATTTTGCCATCACCGTTAACATCACGGTACCTTATATCTCCCGGACGAACCGTACCCCAGGGTTGGGTTGCAATATCCGATTTTAATTTTCCTGTCTGGTCAAAGTCGCCTTGCTGAAAATACCCTATAGCTTCAAATCCAAACTGGGTTCCCAAAGGTCTTCCGGTTACCCTTCGGTTAGGGTTATTGAAGGTAGCAGAAGTCTCAAAAACGCTCAACAACGTATTTTTTGCATACGTTAAATTACCGGTTAACGAAACCTGTAGATTATTGGTAATATTACGAACAGTTCCTATGGATAAGTCAAATCCCTGATTTTTCATAACCCCTGCATTTACCTGACTAAGTCCTATTCCATACTCTGCAGGAGTAATAACATCAGGATTGGTAAGCATATTAGAGCGTTTCTCGAAGAAATAATCGACCTCGAAGTTCAACAAGCCGTTTCCAACAGTGGCTTCCAAACCAATGTCAAATTTTTTTGCCCGTTCCCAGGTAATATTTGGATTAGGTTCTGTTCGTTCCCTGATCGCTTGCACAGCATTACCTCCAATAACATAAGCCGGACCAGATACAGCGTATGAACTTAAATATTGAAATGGACTGCCGGCTAAAGCACCTACTTCTCCATAAGAAGCCCTTATTTTTAAATTGTCAAGCCAGTCGAAGTTTTTCTTTATAAACTCTTCTTCGGAAAGGCGCCAGCCAGCTGAAAATGCAGGGAAAAATCCAAACCGATTATTTGGGGCAAAATAATAACTTCCATCATATCTTCCACTTGCCTCGAAAAGGTACTTTCCCTTGTAATCATAGGTAGCGCGATAAACTACTCCAATTTGCCTTGCCTTACTTGAATTTCCAAAGTTAGAAATATCAGATTGATTGGAGCTTCCCATATCTAATTCATCAATGTTCAATCCATAATTTCTCCTGGCTGCGCCAAAACTGGATATATCGTATGCTTTTGACTCGAAGAGTGTCAAAAAAGTAACATTGCTACTTCCAAACGACCGTGCATAGTTAAGAGCCATTTGATAAGTAAGCTGTGTATTTTTAGATAGGCTTTGATTTAATTCTGTTTGAGGCTGTTCGATTATTCCCGTACGATACTGGTAAGGATTTTTTGTCGTATCTAGTGTTGATGCAGAGATAGGAGTAAGCCATGCTTTAGTGATAATAGTTGTAGGATCATAGGCTATTGTGCCCCTTAATCTTAATCCCCGGACCAACGGAATTTCCTGCTCTACCGAAAGTTGAGAATAAATCTGAGATGCATTAGTTCTTCTATACCCGTTATTATAAATAAAACCTGCTAGCCTTTCCCCAATTCCACCGTTACTAAACACCTGGACCCACGTAGGATTCGCATTACTTATTGTTTGAAAAATCCTTTGGGTAGTTGTTGAAGGATAATTATTAGATTGTTCCCTTCCATTCACACTTACAGAAACTTTAGTAGTACTCGTTGCCTGAGCATCAACTTTCAAATCGAGATTAAATCTTTTTTGCCTGGTTGCTGCAAACAATCCTCCCTCATTTTGGTAGCCAATGCTGCTATAATACTTTATTTTATCTGTTCCTCCTGAAATTTCAATATTATGAGCGGTAAGTATTGCATTTCTTTTAATTAAATCCCATGGGCTAGAGTTGGGGTATTGGTCGGGAAGTGAACCATCTTTATATTTTTGAATGGCATATTCAGAATACTTAGGAGGTAGGCCAGCATTTTTTGCAGCCGCATTAACCAATATAGCATATTGATAAGAATTCGGATAGTGGGGTAAAACAGTTGGATTCTGAAAACCAACGTATCCATTATAAGTTAAAACAGGAGTTCCTGTTTTTCCCCGCTTAGTTGTAACCAGTATTACACCATTAGCCCCTGCAACGCCGTAAGGGGCAACGGCTGCAGCATCTTTTAAGACAGAAATGGTTGCAATACTATTGGGATCGAGGCTTTGAAATGACCTGGGAATATCATCTACGATTAATAAGGGCTGGTTGTTACCGGTTGTAGAAATTCCTCTTACAAAGATTCGCGAAGCATCCTGCCCTGGTTCTCCTGAACCTTGCCGGAAAATAACTCCGGAAACTCTTCCCCCCAATCCATTGCTTAAATCCGTAAGGGGAATTGCAGCAATATCTTTGCCTTTTAAGGTTGAAATAGCTGATGTAAGTGATGCCTTCTTTTGAGTACCATATCCTACCACGACGACTTGGTCAAGGGAAGAAGCTTCTACCTGCAAGCTTATATTAATTTCGGTACGACCATTCACCCGCATAATCTCGCTTCTAAAACCCACAGAGGAAAAGACAAGAGAATCTGATGATGATATGTTCGTGATGATATAATGGCCTTTTGCATCAGTAGCAGTACTTTTGCCTGCATTCTTTAATTGTACTGTAACTCCCTGCAAGGGCTGGTTGCCGGTAGCCGAAAAAACTACCCCAGATACGCTATGAGACTGCGCAGTTACAACCAAAGCAAAAAGGAACTTAAAAAAGATGCATAGCAGTATTCTCATAAGTAAATTTCTGCCGGGAAGAAGTTTGCTAGTCATAAAGTTTTGGGTTGTTAAAGAGCACTTTTAAAAAGTTTTTAGATTCAAAATCTACTCAGTTCACCGGAGGCAATAGAGTTAAGCTAAATTATTCTGAATTTACACAAATCCTTCACAGCAACCGCGGCAGTAATAGTAAAACAACTACTACAACGTTTGAAATAGATTACTACAACGATTGAAATGTCTTAAAACAATGGAAATAATCGAAACTTATTTACTATGGTTTCTTAGATGAGCAGCGTAGGTTGATAACGACACTGCTTATTTGTTAAAAAAAATGATTAGTATTTTAAAATTTAGGTAGAAGCATCTTTACTGTTGATAGGCTTGAATTAATATTCGCTTTTGACAACAGCTCTTGCATAAGGGCTGGAGGGTGGATGAGTGCGACCGATCTACAAAATTTTTTTATCTACCGGTATTTCGTTGCCTGCTGAAAGAGCTACTTATTTTCGTTTGAATGCTAAAAGAACCTATACCAACGAAAAAAGGAATAACATTAAAAGATATATCCCGGAAATTGAACATGTCTGTATCAACAGTTTCAAAGGCGCTGAGTAGTGATATTTATATAAGTACTATAACAAAAGAAAGGGTAAATGAACTGGCAAAAAAATGGGGCTATGTTCCGAATGAATCAGCCCGCATTTTAAACTGAAGAAAAGTTTTACCATTGGGCTAATATTACCCGATCTGCAGGACCAGTTTTTTGTTACCGTTATCAACGGTGTTGAAGAAATTGCCGAAAAGGAAAGGTATAATATTCTATTAGGTCAAACCGATGAGGATGTTATAAAGGAAGAGAACATAGCGAAGATGATGATGAAAACCGGGTTGATGGCTTAATCGTAGCGGTTCAAAAAATACCGTGGATATGGCTTTTTTTGAAAAATTTAAGTCTGTGGGTATTCCAGTAATGGGTGATGTGAGGGAACCGAAAAAGTATTCTTTTAATTGTGTTTTGATTAATAATAAGGAAGGGCAAAGCAACCAATTATTTAATTAAGAAAGGACATAAGTGTAGCGCCCATATAATTGGGACCTGAAACTTACAAATGTCTCAATTGCGTTTAGAAGGATATAAACAAGCGATGGAAAAAAACAAGATCCCTTTAGAAATGGAGCTTGTTAAGATGGTTGATTTCACAAAACAAGAAACCTAATTGTATTTAAAAAAAAATATCCTGACAAATTAGATTCTATTGATTTTACTGATTTCATAAAATTTTCCTTATTACGTTATTTAGACCACAAACCTGTTGCTTCTATTAAAGAAGATTTTTATGAAGTGGGCAAACAAGCTGCTATTTTACTTTTCAAAATTATATATGAAGAAAACTAGGGTTTAATCGAAGCGCCAAAAAATATTGAAATAACATGTCAGTTGCTCATTCACCGGCGAAAAAACAGCTTTCGGTTTGCGAAAAGTCAAGGTTAAAAATCAGGGAGTAAAAAGCAGAAGCCAGACACGTTGTCCTTTTATTTACCACTTTGTGTAAAGAACTAACGAACCTCATAAACATTCGAAACAGCGGCATCCTATGAACACATATGTGCCGGTGAAAAGGGGTGCATATCAAATTTTCGTCTTGAATAAATGTGTAATTAAAGGAACCAAAACCACAAATCAGAATTTAAGGCAGTGGCCTAATTGCGAAAATTTAAAATGGACCCTCACACTTACCTCAAACTTGCAGTAACTTTATTCTCGTCACCATTTATCAGTTGTCCTTAAAAGGTGGGAGTTTCAATGCGTGTATAATATGACTAGAATTAAACAACTTGGTCTGAATAAGTTATAAAATATTTACAAGTACCAACGGGACTTCAACCAATTTTACAAAAAGCTCAAAATCATGCAAATCGTTATTTCTACTTTACCAAGTTATGATGAGCCTTTATTTCTTTCTAACTGTATTCTTCGTTGTGCATGTCGCTTATTT
>JBBPZJ010000216.1:0-13498 GCA_038199395.1 Chitinophagales bacterium | reverse complement strand
TCAAGATTATTTAAGGCAATCTGTAATCCGGCTTCATCTTTAAAAAAGAAATTTGTTTTGCCCATCATTTCATCAGATGAATATCCAGTTATCTCACACATCTTCTGATTAACAAAAGTGGTTTTACTGTTTTCATCTAACATCCATATTCCCTCCTGCGCAGTATCTACTATTTGACGATATTTGAATTCGCTTCTCTTTATTGCTTGTTCAGCAAACCTTCGCTGGGTAATGTCAATGGCAATTACCGATCTGTATTTTTTGCCTTCGATTGTAATAAGATTGCTGTAAGTTTCAATATCTATTACTTCTTTCGATTTTTTAATATGTTTAAAAACTCCTTTATAAACACCATTCAATTCTGCAAATTTTTCAAAATGCTTTTTTAAAAAAGACGCATCGTTTTCAAGGTTTATATCCGGTAGTGACATGTTGATAAATTCCTCTTCACTATAACCATAAAGTTCAATAGCCGCTTTATTTACCTGTATAAATTTCAGGCTCTCAGGGTCAAACAGCCACATGGGTTGCGGGCTTAAATTAAACAAATCATTATATCGTTTTTCAGATTCCAGAAGCTCATGTGCTTTCTTTTTTCTTTCAACACAATAACTTATGCTTTTAAAAAGATTTAGTGATGTAATGTTATCTTTTAGCAAATAATCAGAAATACCCTGGTTAATAGATTGAATACTAAATTCTAAATTAGAATATCCTGTAAGTATTATAACGGGGCAATCTCTTGCAATTTTTAATACCTCAGTTACAAGACCTTTGCCGCTTTTATCCCGTAATGTAAGGTCTAATAAAATAATATCAAACTTGGCATTGGAATCAGATAATATAGCGGAAGCTTCTTTAAAACTTTCTGCATGTACTATTGAAGGAAGAATGTGTTCACTCAGATAACTTTGCACCAATTCAAAATCTCCAGGATTATCTTCAATAATTAAGATGTTTAAAGTGCTATTTGAATCGGTCATAATGATTTTGTTTTTGCAGGTAGTTTTACAATGGAGAGCCAGAAATTTTCAATCGTAGCTATCACTTCAAGAAAACTATGGGCTTCAACAGGCTTTGTAACAAAACAGTTAACATGGTTTTTGTAAGCCAGCTCTATGTCTGCAGGTGATGACGAGGTGGTGAGCATAATAACGGGAATATGTTTTAATACTTCATTCTCCTTAATAAACTTTAGTACCTGGTGCCCGTTTCTTTTAGGCAAATTAATGTCAAGTAAAAGCATATCAGGCTGAGTTGCATTTGAGTAGCCCTCTGCATTTGTAAGAAAATCTATTGCCTGCTTTCCATCTTTAACAACACTTAGTTTTATAAATAATTTTGCACTTTCCAACGCTTCAGTGGTGAGTAATATATCTCCTTCATTATCCTCAACCAATAGTATATGTATAGGCTCCATAAGTTTAATTTGGGAGTGTGGGAATGGTAAAATAAAATGTGCTTCCTTTGCCTTCTTCTGACTCTAACCAAATTTGACCTCCCATTCGCTCCACATTTTTTTTGGTTATTGCGAGCCCGATTCCCGTTCCCGAATACTTTTCTCTGCCGTGAAGGCGTTGGAAAATAATGAACACCTTTTCAAAATTTTCTTTTGATATTCCGATGCCGTTATCGTTAATGCTAAATTGCCAATACATTTCTTTTTCTACTACGCCGATCTTTATTATAACCGACCCTTCTGCGTGGCAATATTTTAAACTGTTGCTGATAAGGTTTTGAAATACCTGGTTCAGTGCTATTTTGTTAGAATGAACTATAGGCAGAAGTTCAACAATTATTTGTGCATTCTTTTTTTCGATTTCGGTGCAGTAAAGAAACCTGATCTCATTTAAAAGTTCATTCAGGTTTATATCTTCAGTAATTTCCTGCAGGCCTGTATGCGAAAATTCAAGCAGATCAATAATTAGCTGCTGCATTCGCTTAGCACCATCCATGGCAAACCATATGTATTGTTTGCCTTTGGCATCGATAATATTTTCGTATTTCTTTTCTAGCTGGCTTAAAAAACCCGTTACCATTCTAAGCGGTTCCTGCAGATCATGCGATGCTGCATATGAGAATTGTTCCAACTCAGTATTCTTTTTTTCGAGCATTTCCATTGCATGGGTTAATGACTCCTGTTCAATACTTAACTGATGCGCAAGATTTTTTTCATTATCCAATGTTTCCTGCAACCCGTTGAACAGTTTTGGAATAAGTACTGAAATTAAGAAGCTTAGAAAAACAAGGCTTGATGACACTGCGATCCATGTACCAAGTGAATTTTCAATATTATGAGGCCATGGAAATTTTTTATAATATACCCCGATTGCAACCAATACACAAATAAAAGTATTTGCAATAGCGGGCCATAATGAATATTTTGTTGGAAAAATAAGAATACTGAATGTACAGGCTATAAGCAGGTACAGTTGCCCTGAGCCGGATAAGCCAACTGTATACAGCATTATACAGCTAAGGATATATGCGCTTACGACCAATAGTATTTTACGAATATGTAAAGCAATGCCTTGAATAAAAGCTACAACCAAAATACTTATTAATACGGCTAGATCTGCCTGCGCCATTATATACCGGTGGGTAAAAAAACTCCAATACACACCGGGAATCAACGCTATTATACATAATGGTAACAAAAAAATAATCATACCTGCAAACAAGTTATTTCGCCAGTAACCTAAATCTTTTATGGCATTTGGCGGGCTGGCGCAATTGCGTTTGATGGTGTTTATATAGCTTCTACGGATATTCATTTTTTAGGTATAGTAAAATAAAATGTACTTCCCTTGTCCTCTTCAGATTCTAACCAGATTTTTCCCCCGAAATTTTCAATTATTTTTTTGCAAATCGCCAGGCCTATCCCTGTGCCCGAATATTCATCTTTGTTATGCAGTCGTTTAAAGATCACAAATATGTTATTGAAATATTCCTCTTCTATACCTATCCCATTATCACTTAGTGCAAACTGCCAGTGAGTTAAAAATTCCTGAGCAAAGGTTCCTGCAAATCATTAGATGCTACATAGGCAAACTCTTCCAGTTCACTGTTCGATATTGCCAAATCATTCACGTGTTTGGTAAGATTTGTGTTTAATTCTGACAGTTGCATATCCGATAATTTGCGATCTGTTATATCTTTAAAAAAAACTGACAGACCTGTAACAGATGGATAGGCGCTAACTGCAAACCATTTATCCAGTGCAGCGTAATAATCTTCGAACCTAATTACCTCATTTGTTTCGATGGTCTCGTGATATTTTTTATACATTTCGGAATCAATACTGTCTGGAAATATTTCCCATAGATTACAACCTATAATTTTAAATCTGGGAACGAGCATCACCTTCTCAGCCTCCTTGTTCCAATAGGTTACGGTCCATTCTTTATCCACGGCAAAAAATGAATCTCCAATACTTTCAAGAATAATATGTTTTTCTTCATAAGCTTTTAAGGCTTCCAATTCTGCTTTTTTTCTTGCATTAATGTCCTGGAAACTCCCGTATACCTTGATGCATGTTCCATCTATGAATTCACCCTCACCTATGGTGCGTATCCATTTTAAATTTCCTTTTTGTGTTATGATTTGTAGTTCATCATCCATCGGAATTCCCTTTTCAATACAGTTTTTAACTCTTTTCGAAATAGTATCCCTGTGGTCGCCTTCTTTAAATAACTGCATACCCATTTGTAAATCTGGAACAAAATCGGGATCAGCTTCACGAATTTCCTTTGTAATGTCTGACCAAAAAGCGGTTCCTTTTACTACATCAATTTCCCAGCTTCCTATTGCCGCAAGCCTGGTAGTTTTATCTAAAAGTCCTTCCAATTTCTTCACTTCAGTAATTTCAGAGGAAATTCCAATTATACCGGATGATATATTATGCTCATCGTAAATTGGAGAATTGGTAACCAGTGCAGGAAAATTAGTTCCATCCTTTTTCCGCACTTTAAATTCTCCCGACCATGTTTGCCCTTTTTTTAGCTCTTCCATTATCTGGATAGCTTGTTCATTGGTGGCCTCAGAAGTTGTTAGATCAACTATGCATTGTCCTAAAGCTTCTTCTTTTGTCCACCCATAAATATTTTCTGCTGCCAGGTTCCAATAATTTACAATGCCATTTATATCTGTTGCTATTGCAGACTGCCCGATAGTGTTTAATAAATTGGCCTGGAACTTGTTTTCTATTTCTCCTTTTATGCGATCACCTATATTCAGAAAGCATTGCCAATGCACCCATATACTTGCCCTCCTCATCAAAAATGGGGTTTGCTGAAATACTGGTCCAGATTTCTTTTCCACTTTTTGAAATATGTTTAAAATCATCCTGTCCGTTCACTCCTCTTCGCTTATCCTGCATTAATTTTGCTGCAATTTGTTTGCCCTCCTCATCCATGAAATAATAAATTTCTTTTCCTAGCATTTCATCTTTTGTATATTCTAATATTTCACACAGTTTTTGATTAACAAATGTGGTTTTGTTTAATTCATCGATCATCCAAATTCCTTCCTGAGCCGTTTCCAAAGTTTGCCTGTACTGCTTTTCGCTTTTTTCTATTTCTTTCCGTGATAATATTTGTTCTGTTATGTCATTTCCAAAAAATAAAATACCTTCTATTTTCCTTCATCATTTCTATAAGGCTGGTAAATAAAATTTGCATAGGCATCAGTCAGTTTTCCGTCTCCTTCTTTGTCAAGCTTAACTAATATTTCTGTGCCGGTATAAGCTTTGCCGGTTGTGTAAACATGGTCAAATATGTCAATAAACCCTTGTTTCAATCATTTCGGGAAGTGCCGCTGACACCGTTCTTCCTATCAAATCTTTTTTGCCAATAAATTTTAAATAAAGCGGGTTAGCCATTTCGAAAACATGATCAGCACCTTTCAGCATACCGATAACAGAAGGTGCTTTAGAAAATATATCCATAAACTGATCTCTTTCAGTCTCTATGGCTTTCTCCAATCTTTTTTTCTCCGTTACATCTTTTGCTATGCGAAACATCAACCGGAGCTTTTCATCCCATTTAACTGACCATAGTATTGGAACCACTCTTCCGCTTTTATGTACAAACCTGTTTTCAAATATTGGAACCTGGACACCGCTTACAATTTTTTCAGCCGCTTTAGAGGTAACATCAGCATCCTTATGATAGACAAGATTCATAAATTTACTGCCCACAAGTTCTTCCGGAGAATAGCTCCACAAATTTTGGGACGCAGTACTAACGTTCACAAACTCTCCGTCAGCATTGATTGTACAAATCACATCCAGAGAAGAATCAAAGATTTTTTTAAGTTCTGAATGCGCTGTTTGCAATTCTGCGGAAGTAGAAATGACTTTGTTCTCCGCCTTTATTCTTTCGGTAATATTTTGATGTGAGATAACAACTTTCGTATCATCTTCTCCAAAAGGCGATACATATAAAGCGAACCAGCGTTGCTCAGATGGTGAATGACATGGATAGTCGAGGTGAAAGGTCTTTACTTCTTTATTAAATACTGATTTTATTCCTGCTAAAGTTTTCCCGGCAAGATCATCTCCGTTAGCCATTGACTTCTCGCAAACTTCATAGTAATTGCTTCCGGTAGATACACGATCTGGTTCATCTTTATTTGCTTTTGCAAAATCTTCCCATGCTTTGTTAACAGAAATGATGGTTCCGCTCTTATTAATAACGGCAATGTGTGAGCGCAGCGATGCCAATATTCCTTTATTAAATTGTTCACTTTCTATTAAAAGTTGTTCCGCATGTTTTCTTTCAGTTACATCACGAAAATTATCAACTATGCCGTTTATAGATGGGTCATCCAGCATGTTGGTTAAAATTCCTTCTATCCAGCGCCAGCTTTTTTGTTTGTGCCATATCCGGGTTGCATCTCCTTTCACAGGGACCCCGGGGTTGTCCATTGCCTGTTTCATTCTTTCCGCAAGCGTGGCAACATCTTCGGGATGTGCATTACATAGGCTACTACCTGTGTCTTCTATAAGTTTCGATGTGGCTTCACTGCAAAAGCTTTAGATTTTTAAATGAAGAAGTTCAAGCTTATGCGTTCAAATAATTTTTCAATGTTTTACTACTGCAATGTTGCCTCCTGGAAAATACACCTTTTAAACATGCTGTACTAACAACAAAGGCAATATAATCATGTGTGCTTAATATTTCGGCTTCAACAACTAAATAAGATGATGAATTTGTTTTTACGGTTTTCGATACCGTTCTCGCTCTTTTATTCAATCATTTCTAGCTAAAAAGGTGATTAAATTGGTAAATTGGATTTCAATAAAAAAAGAGTAACTCGATTTTATAGTTTTTAATAAAGTATAAAGAATTCTTATAACCGTTCAACCCCAATTATCATGAAGAGTAAATTACTACCTAAGACTTTATTATGGATAAGACAAAAAAAGATAAAGTCATTGTGGCCTTTTCTCATTTTTGTAATGATGGTTTTGGTGTATCCATCAAAAGGCGAAGCACAAAGCTCAAGCGTAATTAAAGGTACTGTCACGGATCTCGCTACGCATAAGCCCATTCAAGGCGTAAGTGTATTGGTAAAGGGAACCAACCGGGGCGTTTCTACAGGTTCAAATGGTGAATTTACTATTCAGGCAAATAAAGGCGATGCGCTTATAGCTTCTTTCATCAGTTATGAGAATAAAGAAGTAACTGTAGGTGATCAAAATACTTTGAATATAACTTTAAGCGAACGGTCCTCAACATTAGAAGAGGCAGTTGTTGTTGGATATGGAACACAGAAAAAAGCTACAATCACCGGTTCGGTGGCTACCATCTCAAACAAACAACTCAAGCATAGTCCTGCTTTAAATTTAAGTAATGCATTAGCAGGGCAACTTCCAGGCATAATAACATCCAATCGCTCAGGCGAGCCAGGAAAAGATAACTCTACAATTTTGATTCGTGGAAGAAGTACAACAGGTGATAATAGTCCCCTTGTTGTTGTTGATGGAATACAAGGAGTAAGTGGGTGGGAGCGAATCAACCCTAATGACATTGAATCCATTTCTGTATTAAAAGATGCATCTGCTGCTATCTATGGAGCGCAAGCTGCAAACGGCGTTATACTAATAACAACCAAAAGAGGAAGTGCAGGAAAGCCAACTATAAGCTATACAATGAACCAGGGTTTAAGCCAGCCGACAAGAGTTCCAAAAGTGGCCAGTTCGGCTGTGTTTGGAGAATTTGTAAATGAATTGCTTGCTAAAGATTTGCAGCCTCCGCGTTGGACTGCAGATGAGCTGAGAAAGTTTGCAGACGGTAGTGATCCAATTAATTATCCGAGTGTAAATTGGTATAATGAAATTTTAAAAAAGAATACTTTTCAGAGCCAGCATAATCTTGCTTTAAGAGGGGGCGGTGAAAATATTAAATATTCCGTCTCGGGCTCTTATTCCAACCAGGATGGAATATTTAAAAAAGGAAGCACCAACTTTAAAACATATTCGCTTCGCTCTAATATTGATGCACAAGTCAACAAAAATATTAAAGTTGGGTTTGATGTTAACGCAGGAATTGACAATGGAAATTATCCAAATTCAAGTACCACCAATACTTTTGGCAGAATGCTGGTTGTACCGTGGATACCGGTTTATTGGCCAAACGGTTTGCCATCTGCAGGAATTGAAAGAGGTGACAATCCCGCAGTAATGGTTACAGATGCGACGGGAAATGTGAATGATATGACACAGCGATTTCTGCTAAAAGGGTCTTTTGATATTAATCTTCCTTTTATAAATGGATTAGGCATTGATGGATATTTTGCTTATACGAATAACACCAACTTCAATAAAAATTTTCAAAAGCCCTGGACGGTTTATGATTATAATAGTGTAACTAAAACATACATACCCGTTGGTGGAGGGGGTATTTTAAATCCGCAGCTTAGGGAATCTGTTGACAGAGGTAGAAGTACCTTGTTAAACCTGCGCATTAAATATGAAAAGCGATTCAACGATCACCGTTTAAATACTTTTATAGCTGCAGAACAGGAAGAAGGCATGAATAATGACTTCTCTGCATTTAGAAGGAATTTCTTAACGGCGGCAGTCGATCAATTGTTTGCCGGTAGTTTGGCAGGGCAGGAAGCTAACGGATCAGCATCGGAACGGGGTCGGAAGAATGTATTCGGCCGGGTTGGATATGGCTTTATGGAAAAATATCTGGTCGATTTCAATTTCAGGTATGACGGTTCTTCCATTTTTCCGCAAGGGAAGCAATACGGTTTCTTTCCGGGAGTTGCTGTCGCATGGAGGATCTCGAAAGAAAAATTGTTTGAAAAAATACATTTTATTGATGATTTAAAATTAAGAGCGTCATACGGTAAAATAGGGAATGACAGGGTTGCTCCGTTCCAATATCTTCAAGCTTATACTTTAGGTAACCAGGGGTTTAATTTCGGCTCATCACCAACACAGTCTTTGGGGTTAATAGCTGGTGTTAGTCCCAATCCTAACATAACCTGGGAAGTGCTGAAAACAACGAATTTAGGTATCGATGGGTTGTTGTTAAACGGTTTATTGGGCTTTACAGTAGACGTATTTAAGCAAGAAAGATCAAATATATTAGCCACCCGGGATTTAGCAGTACCATCCTATACTGGTCTTAACTTGCCCAATGAAAATATCGGAGTTGTTCAGAACAAAGGAATTGAAATAGAAATATCCCACAAAAAATCATTCAATAAGTTTTCCTATAGAATAGCAGGGAATGCTGCATTTGTAAAAAGTAAAATAATTTATATAAGTGAAGCTTCAAACGTGCCTGCATGGCAAAAAGCCGAAGGGCATTCTATAGGAGCTCAAAATTATTTAAAGGCAATTGGAATATTTAGAACGAAGGAAGATTTGCAGGCAAGTCCAAAAGTGCTTGGAACAAAAGTCGGCGATTTAAAGTATGAAGATGTAAATGGCGACGGTCTGATTACTTTTTTAGATAATGTCAGACTTGACCGCACCAACACACCTGAAATTACCTTCGGTCTTAACCTGTCTATGGATTACAATAATTTTTCTTTGTTTGCAAATTTTGCTGGTCAAAGCAATGCATGGCAATATTTTCATGAAAACGCAAGGCTTGCAGTAAACACACGGGAAGAATTGCTGTTAAACCGTTACACACCTGGCAGTATGGATTCTAAATATCCTATTCTTCCATTACTAGATACAAGGACCGACGTAAGCGGACTAAGCTCAACTTTCTGGTTAAGAGATGCCTCGTTTGTAAGATTAAAGACATTAGAACTTAGCTATTCCATTCCGCAAAGTTTGTTATCTAAAATCAAGGTATCAGGACTCAGATTTTATCTTAACGGCAACAATTTAATAACAATTGATAAGCTCAAAATTTACGATCCTGAAGCCAGTAACGAAAGGGGAAATTTTTATCCTCAAAGTAAAATATATAATCTGGGTTTAAACTTAACATTTTAAAACTACACAACATGCATTATAAAAATAATCTTTTAAATAAAACTTTCTCCTATTTGCTCATAGGAATTATAATAGCTTTCATTGGATTGATATCTTCCTGTAAGAAAAACATCCTTGAAAAATTGCCTTTGAATTCCTATTCAGAAGATCTTGTCTGGCAAGATGGGAATTTGATAGAAACATTTGTCAATAACACGTACCGGTTGGTTCCGCATGGTTTTAATTATTCGATGACAAACTCACTGTCAACGCTTACCGATGAAAATAATGGCAGAGCCAATTCTTCCGCCAACATTATAAATGCCGGAAATATAACACCGGATGCTTTAGCAGCCCTTGATTATTGGAATGATCCTCAGCGGGGGTTTTATAAAGTAATAACAAAGGCTAATCTATTTTTAAGTAAAATTGATAATTCACCTATTGACTCAGCTTTGAAAAAGAGAATGATAGGCGAGATGACTTTTTTAAGGGCTTATTCTTATTTCCGTCTTATAAGCTTTTATGGGGGGGTGCCTTTAATTACAAAACCTTTTGGTTTAACGGATGATTTTAGTGTACCACGAAATAGTTATAAAGAATGTCTCGATTTTGTTCTCCAGCAGTTAGATAAGGCCGCTCCGTTGTTACCCCTTAAACATACGTCGGTAAATATGGGGAGAATAACTAAAGGAGCCGTTCTGGCGATTAAATCAAGAGCATTATTATATGCAGCTAGCCCTTTAAATAATCCAACCAACGACATAAGCAAGTGGCAGCTTGCGGCCGATGCGGCAAAAGCTGTCATTGACCTTAATCAATATGCCTTATATCCAGATTATAAAAGCTTATTTTTAGCTTCAACAATCTACAATTCAGAGATCATCTGGACAAGGCCGTTCAACCGCCAGCTTGATATTGAAAATGCCTATGTAGAGTTAAGCCAGTATCCAAATGGTTATGGGGGATTTGCGCAGGTCCATCCGCTTCAAAATATCGTAGACGATTATGAAACATTAAATGGAAAACTCCCTAAGAATGACCCTTCCTATGATCCCCAAAATCCTTATGTTAATCGCGACCCTCGTTTCTATGCAAGTATTTTATATGACGGGGCACCTTTTAAGGGCCGTGAAGTGGAAACTTTTCTTCCAAAAGGACAGGATTCAAATGAAGGATCATCGCAACCCTGGAATGCTACCCAAACTGGTTATTATCAAAGAAAATTTTTGGATGAAACCATAACAAACCCCGGAGGTACTAACATTGGCAGCACCCCTTGGACCTTTATCAGGTACGCTGAAATATTACTGAATTATGCAGAGGCAAAATTCAATCTTGGAGATGAGGCTACGTGCAGAGATTACCTCAATAAAATAAGAAGCAGGCCGAGTGTGAATATGCCTGCTGTAACAGAAAGTGGGGCGGCCCTGCTAGCAAGACTTCAAAACGAACGGAGGATTGAGCTGGCTTTTGAAGATCATAGATGGTTTGACGTACGTCGTTGGAAAATAGCCCCGATTGTATTAAATGTTCCCGGTAAGAGAATGGCTATAACTAAAAACCCGGCTACCGGCAAGAAGACATATACTGTGGTAGAATTTCAGCCCCGGGCTTTTTTTGATAAGAATTATCTAGTGCCGATACCACAATATGAAATTGCCAAAAATCCTAAACTAACACAAAACCCGGGGTATTAAAGTTGGCAATGAAGGTGTAGTATTATGGTCATAATTGAAAGAATATTTCTTCTGTTCAGTGGGCAGCTATCAACACCCAGGTGGCGGAAGAAACAGTATAATTTTTAAGTCTTCATCTTCTTACGCTCTTGACTATTTTTCTATAATAGCAATAAGTAGTTGCCAATTGTTACTTATGGTTTAAGAAGTATAACAAGAAGATGAAAGAAAGGATCGAATTGATTCATTGATGTTTCTTAAATATCACAAATGAAAAGAATTACAATATTTAGTTTTTGTTTTTGCATGACTACTTTCCTTGTTGGAGTTATTGGTGCACCCCATAGAAATGTATTTAAAAAAAATCATTCTTCTATGTCAGACACGTTGCCCACTGTGTTACCAAAAAATCATGCAGATTTAGTTGAAGCCCGGTTAAGGAATCAGGCCGTTTTAAATTTTGGGAAACTTCAATTGCCAAATGATATAAAAGAATGGAATACTTTAAGCGGGCAGCTTAGAAACCTGATTTTGAAGAAAGCTGGGGTGGTAATAAATCATAAACTGCCTTTAGATATTACGGAAACAGGTATTATGCAATTGCAGGGATATAGAATAAAAAACATAGCCTTTCAAACCCGTCCGGGTGTTTATGCGACTGCTAATTTATACGTTCCGGATGGTAAAGGCCCATTCCCTGGTGTCATTACTATGCATGGTCACTGGCCCGCCGGCCGTTTATACGAATCATTCCAGGCTATCGGACAAACTTTAGCACTTAATGGTTATGTATGCCTTAATGTTGATGCATTTGGTGCAGGTGAAAGGACCACAATACATGGGGTGGATGAATATCACGGTGGAAATTTGGGCGCATCGCTTATGAATATAGGTGAAAGCCTTGCTGGATTTCAAATTTCGGATAATATGCGTGGAGTGGATTTACTAAGCTCCCTTCCATATGTTGATGCGGCGAACATTGGCGCCACAGGAGCAAGTGGTGGTGGCAATCAAACCATGTGGCTTACCGCATTGGATAATCGTATTAAAGCTGCTGTTCCGGTGGTGAGTATAGGCACTTTTGAATCTTATATCATGCGCTCTAACTGCGTTTGTGAGCTAGTGCCAGATGGTTTAACCTTTACAGAAGAATCAGGCGTTCTTGGCCTGGTTGCGCCAAGAGCCCTTAAAATGTGTAACATCGTTGTTGACAATCCAACCTTTTTATCTTCCGAAATGCTTCGAACGTTCAATAATACAATGCCAGTTTATAAGTTATTTAATGCTGAAAATAATTTAAGTAATCTCGTTCTCAATAAAACGCATGGTTACTGGCCCGAAAACCGTGAAGCTATGCTGGGATGGTTTGATCTTCACTTAAAAGGCATTGGTACAGGTAACCCAAAAAAGGAGATTCCTTTTGAAACATTACCTAATGAAAAACTTATGGTTTACGCAAAAGGAACCAGGGATCCTAAAGTTGAAACCATTGCTGGCTATGCAAAAAAAAGAGGGGCAGAATTAAGAGCAGTATTTCTAAATACAAAGTCTTTTGATGCTGGCTTAAAGAAAAAAGAGTTAAAGAATATATTGAGAACAAACGAGCAATCGGATATTCAAAAACTGCATACATATTCAACTATCGATGGATGGGATAGAAAGGTTATTGAAACAACAGACGGAAAGCTCATTCCAATGTTATACATGGCTCCGTCTGGCAAATCGAACAGTTATATCATAATTTGTGATCCCCAGGGAAAAAATAACATAGCGATCTCAGATATAGAGGAATTTAAAAAGAAAGGATTAGGGATTGCTATAATTGACCTATCGGGCACAGGAGAATTAGTATCTTCAAAAGAAAACCAGCAGGACAAGAATATGGTGCTCCATACCCTTTCCCGTTCAGAATTGTGGTTAGGGAAAACCATTTTAGGCGAATGGGTAAAAGAATTAAATCTGATAACGAAATTATTAAAAACAAAATATAAAGCGTCTAAAGTGGGAATTGACGGAAGGAAAGAAGCAGGACTTGCTGCACTATTCTTAAGTGCTACCGAAGGAACCCCGGATTATCTTATACTTCACCAGGCTCCATTAAGCTACATGTTTGATAACAGGGAAAATGTTTCTTTTTTTAGTATGGGCATTCATTTACCGGGTTTTCTTAACTGGGGAGATGTGTCGCTGGCTGCAGCTTTAAGCGGTAAACCAATTACAATCTTTCATCCCGTAACCATGTCGGGACAGCAAATAAATGGAACCATGTTGAAAGAATACCAGGCGGAATTTAAAAAGCTAAGAACAATGATTAAGCAACCGGGTGAAACCCTTTTCAATTAAGCCTATACACATTCTAAAATGAAGGATAACC
>JBBPZJ010000215.1:0-5952 GCA_038199395.1 Chitinophagales bacterium | reverse complement strand
CCATCGTTGTTTAAGTCGCTCACAGCAACTCCAAGACCGTAACCAAGAGGGTTTGAAATAATTCCGGCAGCAGCAGTTACATCTGTAAAAACATTATTATCATTTCTGTACAAGCGGTCCCCGGCATCGGCATCAATCATCTTTTTTACAAATGAAGCATCGAAATTTCGCAGGTTTTTGTTATTGTGATTGATCACGAATAGGTCAAGATCGTTGTCGCGGTCGTAATCAAAAAAAACAGCCTGGGTAGAGTATCCGGAGTCGGCAACACCCATTTTACCAGCTTTTTCAGTAAACGTAAGATCACCATTGTTTATGTACAGTTCATTTGTTCTTTGTTCCTTATTCAAAGGACCAGAGTAGCACAAATAAATATCCTGTAATCCATCACCATTAACATCTGCAATGCTTACTCCGGTTTTCCATCCTCTTTTTCCTCCTACACCTGCTTTTGAAGTGATGTCTTCAAATTTCCAGTTCCCTTTATTCAAGTACAACTTTCCCGGTTGCATATTTCCCGAAAAATAAATATCAATTAACCCGTCATTATTAAAATCTCCTAATCCAACACCGCCGCCGTTGTAAAAATATTCGTATGAAATTATATTTAACCCAGCCGTTTCTTTAACAATATTTGCAAAGTTGATCCCGGTTTCAATGCCCGGAACTGGTTGAAATAGTGTCGGCTGAGGCTTCTGTGCGAAAGCAGAGAACGACATTAAGAATAATATTTGCAAAAATAATAACCCCTTCTTCATAATAGCAGACCACAATAAGGTACAGCAAATTGACCGCACCGATTAGGATTGAGGTTCCAATGTAAGATTTATGGGTTGTCTCACCAAACTCTAATAGTAAAATTATCTACGTTTCGCCTGGAGATTGTGCCCCATTTTCTAAAATAGCTTTTTATTCCGTTTTTTAAGGATTTTTTTCTTTTGTACCTGACATTGTGAAAAAGACAAAACATCCTGGTTTTGTTATTCCTTCATTTTGTACGGAAAAAAGTCCTCCTTTATAAATAAGTGTTGCTACCTAAGACAGCTATTTGAAATACCTTAATAATTGTTTTTCGTAAGATGTCCTTTACTTTTCGTGCCAGTTGTTAGTGGTAAAATTAAATTCATCCTCAAAAAAAATTCCAGTTTATTTATATGTCTATAAAGACAAATACTTTATTTTACGCTTTACTACAAAAGGTGGCAGACTGTAGTTTTAATTCCTGCATGAAAAGAAAAAAAGGTTCTTCTTACTTTGTTCGATTTATAATAATCGCAATCATTTATTTATTCCAAAATACTCCACTTGCCGCTCAGACTTCAAAAGGATGGGAAGTTGAGTTTCATAACATCGGAACTCATTCCTCGCCCCGTGCAGCAGACCTTAACAACGACGGGGTGAAGGATATAATCATAGGTTGCAGTAAAAAAGAATTTGAGCAAAACGATACGGCTATAATAGCAGTAGATGGTGCTACCGGAAAAATACTTTGGAGAGCTGCAGCACGGGACCAGATGTACGGTTCGGGCGCTTTGTTAGATATAAACCGTGATGGTGTACCTGACATTATTATTGGAGGAAGAGCAGCAGAGCTTCAGGCGCTCAACGGAAAAAATGGAAAAGTTATTTGGGCTTTTTTTCCTAAAGGAAACAGTATGGAGCCAAGGAAAAAAGGCTGGTTTAATTTCTATAACCCCCAGGTTATTCCTGACCAGAACAAAGATGGAATAGAGGACATTCTTGTAAGCAATGGAGGTGATATTTTAGTTGCTCCATACGATCCAAATCGTCCGCCGGGAAATCTTTTAGTGATTGACGGCAGTAATGGAAAAATATTAGCTGTTGCTAAGGTACCCGACGGAAAAGAAACATACCTGTCGGTCGTGATAGCAAAACTGTCAAAACAAGATAATGATTATACCATCGTTTTTGGAACCGGAGGTGAAACTATTGGTGGCAACTTATACCGAACCACTTTAACAGATATTATGAAGCAGGACCTTTCCAGTGCAAGGCTTTTAGCCTCCGGTAAGAATAAAGGATTTATAGCACCTCCTGTTCTTTGTGATTTAAACCTTGATGGATGTTTGGATATAGTGGCCAACGCAGTAGAAGGCTACACGATTGCCATTGACGGCAAAACCAATAATATACTTTGGAAGAACGGTATTAAAAATGCCGAAGCGTATGGTTCTCTTGCTGTTGGTTATTTTAACAATGATAGTATTCCTGATTTGTTTACCACTTTTACCGAGGGCACCTGGCCAAACCTGCAGAATTCAAAACAGATCATGTTTGATGGAAGATCAGGAAAAATAGCATTCTTGGACTCTCTGGGAATTTTGCAAACCAGTAGTCCTGTTGTAGCCGACTTTAATAACGACGGCTTCGATGATGGACTTGTTTGTGTCAACTTTATTGTGATGGAAAAGGAAATATTTAAAACGTACTATAACATGCCTGTCATCTACGATTTTCATAAAGAAAGTACTTACCAGTTAAAGGTTGAAACCCCCGGAATAAATTTATCTTCTACTCCCTGGATTGGAGACCTGGATAATGATGGGAAATTAGATATTGTCTATTGCTACCTGACTAATAAGAGAAGCGAAACAGCAATGGATGGATTTAAAATGGTAAGACTGAGTTTAGAAGATGATATAAAAAAACCTGTTAAATGGGGCTCTTACATGGGAAGTGGTTATGATGGTATTTTTAAGTAGTCGATTGTCTGATGAAGAATCGGTTATTTTTCAATTCCCGCCGAAGGCGAACTCGGTACCAAAAGCAGATAAAGCAACTTCAGTGCTGTTCTTAATGAACGAGCGACCTGATATTTTACCATACTAGTGATAGCGAGTTATTTACCTACTAAAATTTGTATTAATTCTTTTTCTTCCTCACCCTTATTATTAATAATTCCAAAGGCACTTTTATACTCCCATGTTGCCCATCCTATATTGTTTTCTTCCAGCACAGACTTTACATCTTTAAACCATTGAAACCTTGCAGCGTCAGGAACTGTTGTAAGGCAGCCCCATTCTCCGCAATACAAGGGCAAATTCAACTTTTTCGCAATGGCTATTGGTTTTGCAAAATGTTCTCTTATTGTTTCAATGTTATAGAAATTCTTATTTCTCTTTATCTCTTTTTGCAGGCTATCGGGCAGATCTTTAATGTCCTCCTCTTTTACAATCACTCCGGGATAGTTCACAGGTCCTTTATAATCTTTTATCTTTGTCCATGAAGCGGTGTGATGCGTTAAGAGAAAGGGCTCATACATATGGAAGCTTAGAATAATATTCTTGTCGTTTTCGGGTATGCGTAATTTGTCAAAAGTATCAGGGCTTTGCCATCTGTTTGATCCAATAACAATTTTACGTGTTGGTTCTAATTGGCGGATGATTACCACTGCTTTTTCTACTAATTTGTTCCAGTCTTCAGGGTCATCAGCTACTGGTTCATTCATCAACTCATAAGCCACATCTTCTACAGCATACTTTCTTAATACCCCGGACAAATCACGCCAGCATTGAAAAAACCTTTCCTGCGCCTCAGGCTTTGTCCACAAAGGTTTTTCCTTTTCATTAAAATGATGAGACCGTAAAATGTGCAGGTCAACAACAGCCTTAAGATTATATTTTTTGCACCAGTCCAGTGAATTGGTTAAAAGCGAAAATGCTTCCTGGTCCTGTTGCCCGTTTTCCAGCCAAAGCTGCATTTCATCAATAGGAATGCGAATGTGATCGAAGCCGAGGCCTGCCAAATATTTTACATCCTTTTCGGTAAAATAATTACGCCTTGCTTCTCCCCTCGCATTACTCTGCGAAAGCCAATGACTAATGTTCGTTCCTCTTTTGATAACAAAATCACCTGAGGCTTTGATGCGGGGTGAAGCAACAGTTACTGAAGTCACTATAAAATTAAAAAGTATAAAAAGGCATGTTAACTTAAGCAATCTTCTGATCATTGTTTATTTTTTTGATTGTAAACATAACTGATAAATTATCGAAAAACCTTTAAGTGATCCTTTTTTACTTTGCTGCCTTTTGTAAAGCTTCTTTAAAATAACGTCCCTGCCTTGTTAGTGTGTAATCCCAATCTTTAATCAGTGTGGGAGCCCACTGAGGATCAAAACACCAAACGGTATAGGAAATACCTTTTTGATCGCAATATTTTGTAATTGCATCGCCATATGATTCGTCACTTATAACCGGCACATGTGCGCCTTTTTCCTCTGCACCGGCAAACCCGATCTCTGTTAATATAACCGGGTATTTATCTGCTACAAATCCCCAGTCTGCGGTCCACTTCGGTTCCCATGGTTTTTCCCGTTTCATCGGGTAAGGATGACTTACATAAGCAATACCTTCAGCATTGACAGGTTCTTTAGCTACAGGAGTAAGATCGTAAGCCCAGTTAAATCCAGCTACCAAAGGAATGGCTTTTCCCCCGTTTGCTCTTATTATGCCAATCATTTCTTCATTCATTTGTTTCCATTCCTGCCAGCTTATTACGCCTAATTGTCCGCCCTGAACTGTGGGCTCGTTAAAAAGCTCAAAACACGCAACGGTTGTATTGTCCTTGTAATGCTTTGCCATAGTTCGCCAAAATTCAAAGGTCTCTTTTCTGGTAGTTTCATACATAGCATTTTGATACATTTCGGTTCGAAGGTTTCCTATACTATGCCAGTCAATGATCACATATAAACCGACTTCAGTCGCCCATTGTACTCCCTGGTCGAGCAATTTTATATATTCATCCTGTCCTCGTTTTCGCCACGGAACAGGATGAACAGGAAACCTGATGATGTTAGCTCCCCAACTTTTGACTGTCTCGAAATATTCTTTATTCCAATGGCCATCGGTGGCTAGCTTGTCCGGGTCGCTTGCATCAAGCCCTCTGAAGATGATGACTTTTCCATCTGTCGTCATAAATTTATTTCCCTTCACCGACACCTGGCTCAATTTAAGAGTAGTTTGCCCATTGGCTGCACCAAAAGCTAAAGCTAGTATCGAAAGAAGGAGTTTCTCCCGAAGAAATTTTCTCATTATCGGTATTCTTTTAAATTCCCTAAAAATACAAATATGAGATTATCTTACTTAAATAAAAGTAAATATCTGCATAGGACAAGCCGTAACTATGCCGGTAAAATCAAAGTCAGTTTCGCATTTGTAAAAATTCGCTAAATGAGCGGAGAAAAATAATTGGAAAAAGGATCAGAAATGTATCGTGTTCACTAATTTCGGTTAACGTAATAATACTGTGGTTCCTTTTTGTCGGTATACGGCATTATCTATACCAACGCCTTCTAACATCCATACCACTGTTTGTGTTGTTTGGTCTACTCCTCTAAACACCCCATCCCAACCCGGCTCAGGTTTTTTTGTCTCGTATAGTAACTGTCCCCACCGATTGAAAATCCTGAAAAAATGCAAATCTTTTAAGCCAATCAGTATTGGCCGCAAGTAATCATTCTTGCCGTCTTTATTAGGAGTAAATGCGGTAGGCACAAAGACCTCCACTTTCTCAATTATCTTTACCAACTGGGTATCTACTGTCATACAACCTGTTTTTGTAGAAATAGATATCGTATATAATTGTTGCCTCGATCCTGTAAAAATAGGAGTAAAGCTTGTAGGAGTGTTTAAGCTGATTGCCGGTTGCCATAATACCGAATCGCCTATCGGCCTTGCCTGCAAAGTAAGCTGAGAGTTGCTAAGCGCATATTCTGTAGAATAAGCAATTGCAGGTTTTGCAATATCAATAATGATGGGTTGTTTTTTTGTAGTAATACTACAATCAAGATCATTCTTCAATACTGCATAGTAAGTGCCACTCGTAGTTACTTTATAAGTAGGTTGAGTTGCTCGGCTGATCGCAGCGTCATTTTTGAACCATTGAATGCTGTTGGTAGGGCTTACATGTAAAACAGCGCTGTCATTATTGCCT
>JBBPZJ010000214.1:0-5270 GCA_038199395.1 Chitinophagales bacterium | reverse complement strand
TTAAATCACCCGACGGAAAAGAAGACTGGATCTTGTATCACGCCAATCGCGCCCCTAATATGGGATGTGGAGGTAACAGGTCGCCGAGAGCACAAAAATTTACGTGGAATAAAGATGGAACACCCAATTTTGGTGAACCTGTTAAAGAAGGGATGCCAATACCAGTTCCATCAAATTAAGTTAAATGCCAAACATCATTCCGTATCGAATTGGTTAAATTGGGGTTGCCGGTTTTACTTCAAAAGACAGTTACAAGGTTTTTATGGAGCATTTGGCACCCGTAGCTTAAAGCAGGTACCTACTCCATAAGTTGATTGTACTTCGATATCGCCACCTATAGAAGTAAGGGCCTCTTTAACGATATATAACCCTATACCTAAACCGGTTACCTGATAATTACTTCTAAAAAACATTTTAAAAATGTTGTTTACATGATCTTCGATAATTCCTACTCCATTATCTTCAATTGTAATATTAGCTTCCTTATCATTAGCATCTATTGATAATTTTATTGAAGGATTTGGTTCTTCAGGATTTTGGTATTTGACTGCATTTGAAAGCAGGTTATCAAGAATAACTGAAAGTCTGAAAGCATCTGTCTTGAAAGGTGAGACTTGATTTAAGTGAAAATCAAATTTAATAGAAGGGTTTTGCAGGCCGAAAACTTCAATACTAGTTTCTGCTAAATGTTTAAAGTTAATCTCTTCAATAACCTTATCCATCCTTTTGCTTCTGTAGTACTCAATAACTTTAATTGTGAAAAAATCCATTTTCTTAACGCAACTTTCAATCATTGCCATATATCCGTTAGGATCAGTTACTGATCCTTCCATTTTAGCAAGGTTCAAAACACCCATTAAGGAAGCCAGGGGAGACCTTAAGTCATGAGAAGTGCTGTAAACAAACCTGTTGAGATCATCGTTTACTCGTTCTAATTCACTAACCTTATTTTTTAGCTTTTGACGGGTTGCATAAATTTCATACGCATTGTTTATGGTAGTTTGTAGTTCGAGCGTGTCCCAGGGTTTTTTTATATATCTGTAAATCTGACCTTTATTGATGGCATCAATGATTGCTTCGACATCAGTGTAGCCTGTTAGCAAAATACGCATTGCCTCGGGATGAGCAATCCTTACAATATCAAAAAACTCTACCCCTGTAGATTGAGGCATTCTCTGATCAGCGATAATAATTTGTACAGTGTTCTCATTAAGAACACTTAAGCCATGTGCGGCAGAATTTGCAGTAAATACATCGTACGTTCTGCGAAAGGTGGCTTTGAATGCGAGAAGATTGTCTTCTTCATCATCTATATATAAAACAGAGATCTTATTGTTTTGATTCATCATTAAAAGAATAGCCTTTGATGCATTTGCAAAGACTTTTTAAATTAATTTGAAAAAGTATGAATAAAAAATTATTCCTTACATTAATTCTACTAAGTTAAACGCTTTCCCGGTATAGAATCATTCAAAGTTATTATAAATTCGGATCCTTTGCCTTCTTCTGAGATTACCTCTATTTTTCCCGAATGTTCTTGTATAATTTTGAAAACGATAGCGAGCCCAAGACCGGTTCCTTCACCCACATCCTTAGTTGTAAAAAAGGGATCATAGATCTTCTGTTTTGTTTCCTTTGACATTCCTTTACCGCTGTCCTTAATTTTTATCACAATCTGGTGTTCCGATAACTGGCTAGTTGAAATTATTATTTTTTCATCGGCCGTCATTTCTGGTTTCGACTTTATAGCATGTATTGCATTTGAAAGAATGTTCATAAAAACCTGGTTTAACTTGCCCGGGTAACATTCTATGTCACCATCTACATTATATTCTTTTACAATAGTAAGGTTTGCAGGCACATTACTACGCAACAAAATAAGTGTTGAATCTATTCCCTCGTGTATATCGACTGTTTTTATCACACTTTCATCTAATCGGCTAAAAGTTCGCAGTCCCCTTACTATTTCGGCCGTCCTTTCAGCTCCATTTTCTATACCCTTCATCAACTCACCGATCTCGGTTTTTAAAAAATCAAGATCAATGCTTCTTTTTAAAGCTTCTATTTCCTTTAAATGAGGTTCTATCTCGCTTGTTTCTACTGTATGCAGTTTTTCATATTCTCCAATAACTTCCATCAGGTCTTTAAAATCGAGCTGCAATGGCTTTATATTGCTTTTCACAAAATTAATAGGATTGTTTATCTCGTGCGCAATTCCGGCAGTTAGCTGACCAAGAGAGGCCATTTTTTCTGCTTCTACCAATTGTATTTGTGTATCTTTTAAACCCTTAAAAGCAATGGTAGCCTGGTTGTTGGCCAATTGCAATGCTTCTGTTCTTTCGGCAACCCTTCTTTCCAACACGATATTTTGTTCTTTTACCAGCTTTTCGTTTTCTTTTGATATGCGCAGCGCTTCTTGCTGCGATGCATCTTTTTCTTTTCTTAATATAGATATTTTGTCAGCAAGCGCAATAGACAGCAATATAGTTTCAATTGCTGATCCTCCATATAAAACATAATTAGTAAAATTATTTACGGCAACAAAACCCATGTTTCTTAAAACAAGTATGATAAGGCCTACCAGGAATGCAGACCAGGCAAAGAGATAATAAAGCGCAGGCCTGTAACCTTTTTTATAAATCGTCGCAGAAACAAAAATGAGTGTAAAACCAGAAACAATCCCGTTGAAATTTAGGATTCGATATGCTGACAAAGTAAAAGGAGTAAACGATAACAGAATTGCAACGCCATATAATGCAATCAACATTTTCAAAAAAGTGTGAAGTTTAGGTAGGTATGTTGATGTGTGCAAAAAGGACATTGCGAAAACCATAGCAGAAATACCGGCAAAACATGACGTCCATATAACCGCATATTGGTTTAATGCGGGAAACGAAGGCCAAAAATACTTAAAAGACAAACCTGATAAGGTGAGCTGAGCAAGGACTAATGCAAAAAGGTATGTAACGTATACAATGTAGCTTCTATCTCGTGTTGCAAAACATAAAAAAAGATTGTAAAGCAGGATGGCACCTATAATGCCGAGATAAGTACCGGCAATAAGAGATTGAAAAGCACTTACCTGCGATACTTTTGAGGCAGACATTAATGCCATTCTAAGTTCAACAGGATGTCTGCTTTTGATTTTAAAATAATAAATTCCAGTTTTGCCGGAATCTAACTGAAGAGGGAAATTAAAATCTACATCGTTATTAGGTCGAACACTAAAATCGAATTGATGACCCGTTTGTATAACACTGTCTAATTTATTTTGGTCATTTAGCCTGTAAAAAGTTATAAGAGAGATATTTGGATACTCAATGCTGAAAAAAATATTTTTTCGGCCAGAGTTATTTGTAACTGAAAATCTGCCCCACAATGTTTTATCTGATAAAAAATATATGGGCGCTTTTTTCTGGCTAAATGCGAAGCGACCTGCATTTAAGATATTCTCACTATTTAAAATATTATTACTATCAATTAATAGTTCAACATCTGTTCCTATCGGGCTATTGGGAAAATTGTTTATGTAAACAATCGGTTTGCTTTCCGCTGTTAGCGTTGTAAGCATTATAGAGACTAAAACAAAAACAATGTTTTTTGTAAAATTATTGATAGTCATCATTTTATTTTACCACACAAAAGGAATAATTCTCTTCGTGTTTTTTTGATATTCGGTATAAACGTTTCCAAATAAACCTTTCAAAACTTTTTCCTCGGCACTAATTCTAACTTTATAAGCAATCATCATTGCAATAATAGCTGAAATTATACCAATAGTACTGTTCAGCCACAAGGCACCTCCTACCAAGGCTAAAAGTGCTCCTGTATAACTTGGATGTCTTATAATGCTATAAGGCCCTTCCGTTATTAGCTCATGGTCTTTCTGCAATTGTATCGTTGGCGTAAAGTGCCTGCCTAAAATATGTATCGAATAATTTCTTAAACCTACACCCAAACATATAAAGATAAAGCCGACAAAAGTTTCCAGGGCGTTAGAATCATTTGGATTGGAAAAATAAGCCCAATCGAGAACAGGAATGATGGTACTTATAAGTGACATTGAAATAATAAGAAGAACCGAATAGCGGTCGTAGTTTTTATTTTCGGCAGTTTCTTTACCAGAGACAGCGGGGTGAAAAAGCCAGACACAGATGCTGCCGGCGATTATAACCAGGTTCTTGTAATGGAAAATAAGTTCTGGCTTTGCGATTAATGGAAGTACTTGTGTGATTAGTACGGTAAGAGCGGCTAGTTTTATTTTTTTCATACAATATCAACGAAATATTTCCATTGGTATTTTAAATTCTTCCGTATTTGCTGATTTTATTTTAATATCGTAATGCACGTTGATAGAAATTTTCTTAAAAGGAGATTTTTCTTCTACAACGCAGTTCAGATTATCTCTTAAAAAGAGCAATTTTTCTCTTTCTCTCGGATGCGTTTCTGATAAATTTTTTGCATCAGACAAAAAAACAGCAGTGGCAAGCAAATCTAATTTTGGATAATAAAAAGTGCCTTTGTTCCCTACGTTTTCAAGAACCTTGCTGCCAAGCCATTCATTAAACCTTGCGGTGGTCGGTGAGCATAAAGAAAACATTGTGTTCAATCCGATTTGGGAAGCAATTGCAATACAAACCCTTGTAGGAAATAGACTTCCAACACCAAGCCCGGCGACCTCTTTCGAATTCCATAAGCCAGAAAGTTCACCGGTTCCGAATTGAGCATGGTGGGCGACAATGTCATAAATTTTATCATCCAGTTTTCCTGTCGCTTCTTCAATTGGTAGCGGATGAATTCCATCGGCTGCCTGTAGCCTCGATCCTCCATATAATTTTTGTCCGTCGAGCGATTCTACAACAGCTACAAAAATAGAAGGATTAAACATCCAGTCATCTGTATTGGTTGTTATGTTTTCTATTCCGTATATAGATAGTACTTTCCGGTGTCCGTGTATAAATTTTAGACATGTTTCAGGATCGTCAGTTGCCCTAAAAGCCCTTATTCGTATATCGGTTGTCATTTTAATTGTTTCTTTTTCTAAGGATTGTAATATTATAATAACTTTATTTTTTGCAAATTATTTTAAAATGAAAACTATTTTAATTTAGTTAAACGTTATATCATAGCTTTTGCCGGTTTGGCGAAGGATTTTTAACTAACGTATTTAAACATATAACAATGGAAGAGAGAAAAATTAATGTATTGTATATTGATGACGAAGTTGATAATTTAACTTCTTTCAGAGCCACGTTTAGAAGAAATTTTAA
>JBBPZJ010000213.1:0-15412 GCA_038199395.1 Chitinophagales bacterium | reverse complement strand
TTATGCCTCCTCTTTTCTATTTAAACAATACCGCCTGTCGTCAGTGACTATTTTTGTAATGCTCCATCAAAGCGTCTCCACCAAAATCATTCTTTAAGTCGCGAATGACAGTATGAACATGATTGCCATTGTTTTGAGTATTATCGTATTCGATAATGATCGTTGGCCCTTTTATCCGGTAGTATCTTTTATTTCCAACAGCATTTTCTGTGCTACCTGCCCATGCAAATATTAATTTATCCATTCCCGCAGCTTCAATATCGTGCATCATATTATCTGCAAATAAACGTGTATAGCGATGAATGTAAAGGCTAAGCAATTTTATAAAGATTGACTTTTGAGCAGATGTCAATGCAGCATAACTTAAACCTTTAGGATCAGCAATCATTGCCTTCCTGCTATTAACAGTGATAATTTCGCCCGGCGCAGCGGTATCAATAATTGCTTTTTTAAGCTGATCGCTTTTGAGCGCACGTAAAAATTCAAAGGCAAGTTCATTTTCTTCTTTTAATATTTCCAACCCCTTCTCTGGCCCGCTTAAAACTGTTTCAGGATTTGAACCAAGGAAACCAGGTGTTCCTGATACCAGCTTGTTATCCTGAGAAGAAAAACTGAATGAAACATGATGTCCTTCCAAGCGCCAACCCCAGATGCCTGTTTTTTCAGGCTGACCAAAAATGGTGAAATAATATTTCCCCGGATCTCTAAAATGGTCATTCTCCTGCCTGTTTTCAATAGCTTTTAGCACAACCTCAAGAGCCATTATTTGCCGTGCTTTTTTGAAAGCATTATCACTTAATGAAGATTTCATTAATGTTATGGCTGCATCTTTTTGCACACTATTCATTTCATTAATGGAAATGCCTTTTCTGTCATTTTGCGGTACATAATGCCATCTGTATCTTTCAACGGAGTCATAAGAGTATTGAGCCTGTGCTTTCTGGTTTTTATCCAATGAATTGAGAAAAAGATCTGCTGTTTTATACAAATCATTATTCTGCGCTTCGCTAAAAAAAGAGTGAGCCAGCAGAATGAGTACAATCGTTAGTTTAATTTTCATTTTCATTAACGTAAGTTAGATCAATAATTAATTCAAAAGAAACAATGTAAATAAATTCACCCATCAAAACTATAGCAACACGTTACTCGTCACGCAGACTTATGCTGATGAATATATTAGCAACGGTGGTTATGGCAGTGTTTTGCTTGCTATTGATAATGAATTGCCATTTGTTGCAGCCGGAGTTCCCTTGCTAATTTAAGTGTTCCGACAGGACACTTAAATTAAAAATGGGTTGTATTACTGCGTCTGGTAAAAAATAATGCTTTTTGCAAATAATTATAACACTTAAACGAGCAGGGGGGAACACTTAAACTAGCAGTGCAATGTTAGGCGTAGTTCGACTACTCTTGATAGGAAACTTTTACTAGGTCTTTAAGTTCTTTGTCACTGATAGTGGCAGTATCTGCTTTGTCGTAAATAGTAATTAAGTTCACGGTAATTTCCTCTTCAGTCTGCTGAACTTCTCCAATGAGTATTGTTTCAACTAGTGAAATCACTCTTGCGCCTCCGCTCTTCCCCTTTCCTTTGCTGGATATTTTAAGTCTTATTTTATATGCATTGTGCCCTAGAGCTGTTCCCTGTTTTGGATTTTCTAAAAGTTCTTTTTCAAGCTTAAGTAAGTCACCTGAAAGAGAAGGATATTTTTTCAATAAGGGTTTAGCAGCCACTTTTAAGCTTTTGGTAATACGTATCGTGACACTCACTTTAAAAAGTCTTTAAGGGTTTGCAGCTTTTTTCCAGTCTTCCCTGCGGCTTGCACCTCTTTAAGGCCCTCCTGAATGCTACCTAAAACATTCAGCTTATTTTGAAGCCTTTGATAATTAGCATTTAAGTCCTCCCAAATCTTTACAGGCACAAGCACTGAGGTCTTATGTCCGCTCTCATCTACAATATATTTTAAAGCACCAGCCATCTTTATCTGTTTTTACAAATTTAAGGAATGACGGCCAATCGCATTACCCCGTGCTAGTTTAAGTGTTTTGACAGGACACTTAAACGAGCAGAGGGCTTATTCCTTCCACATTCTTGCTGCTATTCTTTCTTCTATAACTAACTTTTCGTTCAGTTCATTTGTCCAAATGTGTAAGTTAAAGTTGAAACTGAATACTTCAAGTTTGGGTTTTGTCAAAGCACTTGTAACTATACACAATTTATAATGAGTGTTTTTCATTTTAAAATTGTTGTATTCGTTTGGTGTAACTTCTATTGATGAAATATTTCCTGATAAACCTTTTACTTCTAATAAAAGTGTCTCCTGTATGTTTGTTGCTTCTAAGTCCCAACCAACATTATCTTTTTCCTTTGAAATAATTATATAGTTTAAGCTTTCAAAATATTTAATCGTAGTCTCAATTGCAGAAATTTCTACTTGCTGTTTTTTAAAAACATCAATTTGCCTTTGTAGAGGTTTCCTATTTTTATTGTCTCTTTCAATGTAATAGTCTCTAAATTTTACAAAAGCATTTAAATGGCTTGAATAATCTTTCTGGAAATTTTCAGGCTTGTCAATTAAATTTCGGATGTGATTTAAGTTCGTGTTTATATCATAAATCCCGTCTCCTGCTAAATTCAATTGTTTGTTAAGAGCATTTAGTCCGGTGACATACTGCTTTCCGGTTGTCAAGGTTTTTTTAGTCTTTTCCGAAACATATATTGTCTCTAACCAAACTTTAAATTTTTCTGCTGTCGTCATGTTAGAGTGTATCGTTTTACCCCTTGCTAGTTTAAGTTTAAAATAGAGTTGGAACTAGTTTAAACTTTACCGGATACAGTCCTGATTTTTCTTTTCCATTTAAGTGTCCTGCGGAACACTTAAATGAGCAGGGGCCGCTATTGTAAAATGGTGGCTGATTTATTGCTTCTGCAGATAATATAAGTATTTATGAAAATGATATTGTTATTGTTACTGTTATTTTTTATTCCGGCATCTTTTGTCGTTCCTGGAAACGAGTTAAACAATTTGCGGTTAAATGAAATCCAAGTGATTGGCTCTCACAATAGTTACAAACAATCAATTGATTCCGCTCTTTTTAAGCTTCTGAGTAAGACCGACTCGGCTTCCCTAAGTAAAATTGATTACAGTCATATTTCTTTGACCCGACAATTAGATGCAGGCTTGCTGAATCTTGAGATAGATGTATACGCTGACCCTAAAGGTGGGAAATATAGCCATCCCAAAGGACTTGACATGGTTAAAGAACAACCACCATTTGATCCGGAAGGGGTAATGAAAGACCCTGGGTTTAAAGTGTTCCATATTCCTGACATTGACTTTAGAAGTAGTTGCCTGACATTTAAAAAGTGCCTTGAGGAATTGAAAGCCTGGTCTGAAAAACACCCAGATCACTACCCGGTTTTTATCACTATGAATGCGAAGGATGAGGGTCTTAAGAAGGAATGGGCTACAGTTCCTCAAAAATTTACCTCAGCTACTTTTGATTCATTAGACCATGAGATAACAACCTACCTTGGAAAAGAGAACCTGATTACTCCTGAAATGGTAAAAGGCAAATATGCAACATTGAGAAGTGCAGTACTGCATCATAACTGGCCTTTAATAAAGAATGTAAAAGGTAAATTTTTATTTGTACTGGATGAGACCGGGGATAAGATAACAACCTACACCAAAGGTCATCCTTCTTTGCAGGGAAGGATATTGTTTACAAACAGCAAACCCGATGCACCTGAGGCAGCAATTATGATTATGAACAATTCGAAAAAAGATTCTATACAATCGATGGTTAAAAAAGGATACATCGTTCGTACACGTGCAGACTCTGATACCAAAGAAGCCCGGAATAATGATAGGTCATCTTTTGAGGCCGCATGCAAGTCCGGAGCACAAATTATAACAACTGATTACTATCAAAAAAGCACACATTTTTATTCAAATTATATCATCAGTTTTGAAGGAAATAAATATGTGAGAGTTGATCCGGTGTTTAATCATAGTACTATGAAGTAATGTATTAAAAATCAGGATTAAAAGGATGTAGCAATAAAGTAAGACATTTATAAATTTTTTGTTCAATAGCTTTCATAAATCCAAGCTCATTCCGATTGGTTTATTGATCATTTCTTTATTAGGTGCTAAAGGTAGAAAAGACAAAAGTTTAAAATATAAAACTGCATTTTCTTACATAGTTACAGGCTTGCTTATCTACTTCTTTAATTATCTTTTATTACTCTTAAATCTGCAGGTTAAAACATCTGCAATGCTCTACATTAGTGTTACCGTTGCAGGCTTTATCTAAAAGGGTTAGTTAACACCTCAATTTCCTTTTCTGCATGCAAAAAAAAATTTAAAAGAAAAAAAATCAGAATTTTTGAAGTATTAAAACTTATAGTACATGACAAAACTTGTGAATAATGTATTAAGTAGTTAATTACTATTTCACAAGGGTATAAAAAAGCCTTAGCAGTTTTTTCTTTAGAAGAAAATTACCAGATCTACTTCTATGGAAACTACTAAGGTTGATGACAAATATAGTGCGTTATCTGATTATTTCAGCGCACATCTGTCCTGGCATAAAGCTCGTATTAAGTTCTTTGTTTTATTAATTACAGCATTGTGTAAAATGCAAACCGTATGTTTTGAACGCCTGGCAGAAGGCATGGACAGCAATGCACAGATAAGTTCGTGTTTACGGCGCATTCAGCGCTTCTTCGCAGATTTTTTGACAGGCAAGGATAAGATAGCTTCTGTTTTGTTTTCGTTATTGCCCTGCAAATCCGACTTGATTATTAGCATTGACAGAACAAACTGGCAATTTGGAAAAACAGATATCAACATATTTATGTTGAGTGTATGCTATAATGGAATAGCCTTTCCTATACTTTGGAAAATGCTTGCTAAAAGAGGAAATTCTAATTGTGAAGAACGCATAGAACTTATCAAAAGTTCATTACAATATTTGGCAAAGAATGTATTGAAGCTATTGTTGCCGGCCGGGAGTTAATAGGTAAGGAATGGCTAATGTTTTTGCAATCAGAAATTATCCCATACCGCATTCGTATTAAGGACAATATGTGGTTTAATAAACAACGCTGGCAAATTGAAACCATGTTTAAAGCATTTAAAACACAAGGATTTAATATTGAAGACACCCACTTAAGTGATATAGGCAGAATAGATAAATTAGTAGCAGTTGTCAGCTTTGCTTTTACATGAGCTTATAAAGCTGGTATTTATGTACATCACCATATCAAACCTATCGCTATTAAGACCCATAAAAGAAAAGCAGATAGCTTCTTTAAATGTAGACTGAAGTTCATTACCAATGCTTTATTGGCACATATTGACCAACTTCTTACTTTTATAAATGTTTGTCATGTACTTAGATTAAAAATATTGATCTTATAAGCTGTTATATGCTTTTTATCTCTCTGCACAAGAAACAGAAAAATCAGCGACTTGAAAAAAAAGTAGCAAAAAGGTGTTTTTTAGATGTTTCCCTAGGTCTGATGTAGTGTTGCAGTAGTAGAAAGTTGTTATTAAATTAGCCCCTGCTTTAACTTTAAGACAATTATATTAATAAACAGCATTGTCTGTGTTTGTTGTAAACGATGTTATCCTGTAAAAATCGTAGACTTTATAAATCAATATTATTCCTTGTGTAAAAATTAATAAATGAAAAAAAATATTTTCTCAGTTACACTGGCCTTAGTTCTAATTTGTCCGGCCAAATCCTCTTTTGCTTTACCTGCGGAAGAACACAAAACTTTGGAAGTTGGAGCAACAGCTCCTGATTTTAAGTTGCCGGGAGTAGATGGCAAAACATATACGCTAGCTTCATTTAAAAATGCAGGCATTTTAGCTCTTATTTTCACCTGTAATCATTGCCCTACTGCACAGGCATATGAAGACAGAATGATTCAGTTAGCTAAAGATTATAAAGCAAAAGGTGTAACAGTAGTTGCGATAATGCCCAATGATCCTAAATCTGTTCAGTTAAGTGAATTGGGATATGCTGATCTTGGAGACTCATTTGAAGAAATGAAACTTCATGCTAAAAGAAAGGGTTTTAATTTTCCTTATTTGTACGATGGAGAAACAGAGGCAACCGCTAAGGCATACGGACCTGTTGCCACACCTCATATTTTTATTTTTGACAAAGAAAGAAAATTACGTTACCAGGGTCGGATAGACGATGTAGAAAAGCCAACTGGTACTCCAAAAAATTTGGATGCCCGTAATGCTATTGAAGCCTTATTAGCGAATAAAGAAGTTCCGGTTACAACAACAAAAGTTTTTGGATGTTCAATTAAATGGGCCGAAAAAGAAGAAATTGTTGCTAAGGCCGATATTGATTGGGCGAAGCAGCCTGTAACACTTGAGATGATAGATGAGACAGGTGTAAAAGAATTATTAAAAAATACTTCGGATAAACTCCGGCTAATAAATGTGTGGGCTACATGGTGCGGCCCTTGTGTGGCTGAGATTCCATCTTTTATTACGATTAACAGGATGTATAGAAGGAGAGATTTTGAATATATAAGTATAAGTGCTGACAATCCGGAAAAAAAAGATAAAGTATTGAAGTTTTTGCAGAAAGAACATGCTGCAAACACCAATTACCTGTTTAGTATAGATGATAAATACAAACTAATTGAAGCCATAGATCCAAAGTGGCAGGGCGCACTTCCGTATACGGTTTTAGTAGAACCCGGCGGTAAAATTGTGTATGCAAAGCAAGGTATAGTAGATGCAGCCGAAATGAAGACAAGAATTGTAGAGAACCCTTTGATTGGAAGATTTTATTAACTATCACTCACGGTTACAGCACATCTTTTTGTTTAATTCTACTGCTATCTTTAATGAACATCCTTGCAGGTTCCGTTTATGGCATGTAAAAGATATGGATAATAAACCGGAAAAATATTTTACAGAAGGTGGGTAATGGCATGATTAATTTCAAGAAATTATTTGCAAATGCAAAGAAGTCAGACTTGCAATACTTTTTCGTTGAGCAGGATAAAACTCCCGGATCTCCATTTGACTGCATTACAAAAAGCATGACTTATATTAAAAACACATTATATAAGAGGACCTTTCTATCATAAACAAAAAGACCATTTGAATAAATCAGGTTTGTTTCGTATTCAGTGCTAGTTTTCAAAGCTGGCCTTTTGCCCTTCTTTTTCATGGAAATTTTGAAAAAACTCATTCAGGTTAATTTCGGTAGGAATTTGCAGTTTCTTTCTCAGTCGATATCTGCTAATTTCAACGCCTCTTAGAGAAATATTTAAAAGTTGAGCAATTTGTTTACTGGATAAATTCATATGTAAGTAACTACACAATTTAATTTCATTCTGGGTTATGGTAGGATAAGTGTTCTTAAGAGCCTTTGTAAAGTTACTGTGTATATTATCGAAGTGCGTTGCAAACTGATTCCATTCTTCATCCATCTTGTCTTCTTCCTTTAGTGCTTTAATTAATTTTTTTACATTATCAGAAGTGCCGTCCTCATCGGAGACCTTTTTAAGACGTACCAGTTCGTCCTTTACCTTCGACAAGATTTCTCCTTTATGTACCATGTGCATAGCCACTGAAGCAAGTTCCGAATTTTTGCCTTCTAATTCAGCTTTTAGCTTTTCATTTCGCAACGCAATTATCTCCTTTTCAGAGTTTTCCAATTCCAGCTTGTGCAGGTATTGTTGTCTTTTTTGTTCCTCTTCATATTTTCTTTTTTGATTTGCTAAAAGCTTCTTTTGTTCTTTGTAAGCGAGGTAAACCAAAGCGGCGATTATTATACAATACAGCAAGTACGCCCACCACGTTCTATACCAGGGTGCAAGTATGGTGAAAGTGTAAAAATCAACGGTTGATTCTTTTCCCAGGCTCGTTTTGGCTTTTACTTTAAATGTAAAAGTTCCGGGAGAAAGGTTTGTATAGTCCTTTTGTCCATTCCTGGTCCAAACAGACCATTGATTATCAAAGCCTTCAAGAATGAAACTGTATTGAATACTTGACTGGTAACTGTATGAAGGCGAAGAATATTCGAAATGTAACGAGTTCAATGAACTACTGATTTCAGGAATGGCAGTTTTGAATTGTGAACGTACTTCATTAACATTGCCAAAATATCCTCCGAAAAACAAAGAATCTATATTGCCCGTGGAACCTGCTGAAATAATTTTTACCTGTGGTACATTAATGTTCTTCTTATATTCTTCAAGGTTGATTTGGAAGAAGCCTTTTTCAGATCCAATGAAAGTATTGTACCGATTGTAAGGCATAATATATTCAAGAGAGTTTCCTGAAACTATTTTACCATTCAGTTCAGGAAAGTATAATACAGACTTTTCATTTCCTTTTAAATCTATTAATCCAACATTTTTCCCTTCAATAAACCAAACGTTGCCTTCGATATCCTCTTTTAAAAGGCGTATATCTTTTTCACGGAAGAAATAATCGTAAAAGGGAGAAACTTCAAATACATCTTTTTGCGGATTATATTGGTATACGCCTTTTTCCGTTGCGGAAAAAATCTGGTTTTTTATTTTACAAATTCTGTTTCTTAATCTTGACGGAAGCCCGTTGGCCTCTGTATAGTTTTTATAAGTTGGCTTCAACCCTTTGTCAAAGTCGATCTTGAAAATACCATCGAAAGAAGTGCCTACCCACAATGATTGGTTTTTATCTATTACCATTGACCTTGGCGAACTAACAAATCCCGGTAAAGCACCAAGATTTTTAAAAGAATGTTCTTTATACTCATACAGTTCGAGGCCATTAGAAAAGCCTGCAATAATCACTGTCGATTTTTCATTTTTTCTAAGGGTTAAAAAACTCCTGTAAGCGGTAGTTGTATTAATAGGTATGGCAGAATTTTTATTTATAAAAAACGCACCGTTGTTATTCGCCATTAATAAGTTTTCATCTATGTTTGTTAGACTCCAGACTGATGCCGCAGTGTTCGGAACGAAAGTGAAAAGATTATTAATATAAGGGTCTTTTCGGGCTTCACTAAGAGGTGCTTTAAACAAACCATAAGAAGTGCCAATGTATAATTGATCATTGTATATTATTGAACTATAGCCGAAACCCTCGTTAAGTTTTTCGGGATATATTTGCTTTATACCATTATTGGTTACAATCAGGTCTATGCCATTGTCAAGACCGAGCCATAGGTTTTTTCGTTTGTCAAGAAAAACGCTGATTACAGTGTTATTTTGTAAGCCATCTTTACGTGATATATTCTGAACGACCTGGCCTTTTTTGTTGATAAAATAACAACCTCCTAAATCAGTGCCAATAGCTATAAGATCTTCACTAACAGTAGTGGCACATAATAATAACTTACTTGAAAGTTGATTTTCTGCAAATTTAAAATTACTAATTATATCATTCGCCAATATATATACTTTACCCTTTCGTGTGGTAATCAAAGAACTATCCTTTCCAAAATGTATGATTGAAGTAATAAGAAAGTTTTCAGGGGGTTTAGCATTTTTTAAGAAAGGTATCCATTCTGTACCTGTAAACTTTAATAATTGATTTTTTCCATCCTCGGCAATAAGATCGTGTTGGTGTGTACCTAAATAAAGCCAATTATGGTCATTCTGGTAAACTATTACGCTCTTGTGGTTGTACTGAAACAACTTGTCAGCAGTTCTAAAAAAGATGTCATCACCAAAGGGGACTACATCCCCGATATAATCAAATGAGGCATCGGCTTCTGAAAGAAAACTTTTTAAAGATGTAAATTTTAATGTCCCGTTTTTATCGGGAGAAAAATATCCAAAATCATTCTGAGCGGCGGCATAGATCCTGTTGTCTTTTGCAATTGCAATGCTTCTTACAATTAAGTTGTTCGGAAAAGGGTACAGTTTCCAGAAGGTACCGTCGAATCGTAAGAGCCCTTCATAATTGGCAAAATAAATAAAGCCATTGTTGTCTTGTACTATACTCCGGTTTTGCGTACCTGCATTATAACTGTATTTTGAAAAATTTATAATGTTTGGAATGCCCTCAATATTCTGGCTTAGGCAGCTTGATGATGCCAAAAGGGCAAAAGTAAGGGCAAAGAAAATCCGGCGAGCATTCATCAAACAATCATTTGCTAACGAATATAAGTATTTTGATTCTTACCCCAAAACAGTCTGTAGTAGGAATGTTGTATGCGAATCGGGCGTTTTTCTGTGTTTTCAAATGAGGTGTAGTAGTATTGATGTACCCTTTTTTGTGCTTTCGCTTTCGGCTGAATCTATATTTACTGCTTTGTAATAAATCGAAAAACAGTAAAAAAATGATCAAAAAGAATCTACAACTGTTGTCCGTCTTTGCCACTTTTCTCTTTCTCGCTTATGCCGGCTATAGTCAGAAAGTTGGAATTTTTGACGGACATGGAGATATAGGAACTAACGTAAAACCTGGTTCAGCCACTTTTATTCCTGAAACACGTCAATATGTAATTTCAGGTGCAGGATATAATATTTGGATGGACCATGATGAATTTCATTTTGTTTGGAAAAAAATGAAAGGCGATTTTATCCTTTATACGAGAGCCGAGTTCCTGGGCAGTTGGGTGTCATACCATAAAAAAGTAGGTTGGATGGTACGTAAAACCCTTGATGGAAACTCTCCACACATTAACGCTGTAGAGCATGGTGACGGATTAACATCACTTCAATTCAGAAGAACTGCAGGCGCTAAAACTGAAGAAATTAAATTAAAAATTACCAAGGCGGATGTTATTCAGTTAGAGAGAAAGGGTAATAAGTATACTATGAGGGTAGCGAAATATGGTGAGCCATTTGTTACCGAGCAAGTTACAGACCTCGATTTGGGCGATGAAGTTTACGTTGGCTTGTTTGTAGGTTCTCATAATTCTGATGTATTAGAAACCGGGGTATTCAAGGATGTTAGTATCACTGTACCGTTTGGACCTGGCGAAGCTGATCATACTACTCCAATGAAATTGGGCAGTAAGCTGGAATTATTAGAAATAGCTAGTGGAAATCGTGAAGTTATCTATACAGTTCCCAATTCTATACAAGCTCCTAATTGGACAGTTGACGGCAAGAGTTTGATATACAATGGTGGTGGCCTGATTTATAATTTTGACCTTGCCAGCCGTACGCCTAAAGTTGTGAATACAGGCGATGTTAAAAATAACAATAATGACCATGTTCTTTCTTTTGATGGCAAGATGCTTGGATTAAGCAGTTCGGTAAAAGAGCTTGGTGGTTCTATTGTTTATACCGTGCCCGTAACTGGCGGAACTCCAAAACAGGTTACTCCCAAAGGTCCCTCGTATCTTCATGGTTGGTCTCCTGATGGTAAAAGCCTGGTTTTTTGTGGTTCAAGAAACGACGAGTTTGATGTTTACCGGGTGCCCGTTAATGGCGGACCGGAAGAAAGGCTTACTACTGCAAAAGGATTAGATGATGGCCCCGAATATACTCCTGACGGAAAATATATCTATTTCAATTCTGTTCGTTCAGGTCTGATGCAGATATGGAGAATGAAGGCAGATGGAAGTAGCCAGGAACAAGTTACTTCGGACAGTCTTAATAATTGGTTTGCCCATATTTCGCCTGACGGTAAATCAATCGTATTTATTTCATTCTTAAAAGAGGAAGTAGACCCAGGCAGGCACCCGCCCTATAAGCATGTGTATATTCGTTACATGCCAATTACAGGTGGTACTCCAAAAGTTTTGGCTTATGTATATGGAGGGCAAGGTTCAATGAATACACCATCCTGGTCCCCTGATAGTAAGAGAATAGCTTTTGTTAGTAACTCTGACATGAGTAGTCAACAGGAATAATATTTAATTATAATCCTAACCATATAAGGCCCTTCTTTGCGCCCGTATTTTTTTGTTCCATTTGTATAAATATATAGAAGAATAAACAACCTTATAAAGACAATAGCAGCTAAATTTTATTTATAGGTAATCAAACGTTTGTTTTTAAAACCTCAAATAGTCATCATGAAAAAAATATTATTTATTGTGCCCCTGATTTTGCTGGGCTTATTTACTTTTTCCCAGTCAAAAATGATAACCGGAACAGTAACAAGTAAAAATCAAAAGACTCCTTTAACAGGTGTTACTGTACAAGCTAAAAACAAAACAGTAACAACAGATGAAAACGGCAAGTTTTCAATAGAAGCAGCAATAGGGGATAACCTCACTTTCTCGTACGTAGGACAAAATAGTCAAACTATTAAAATTAAAAATTCAAATGCTTTAACCGTTGAATTAGAGGAAGCGGAGGCTCAGTTAGAGCAGGTTGTTGTGACAGGTTACCAAACGCAAAGACGGGGTGACTTAACGGGCTCTATCGCAATTGTGGACATGGCAAAGGCTAAAGACATTCCCTCCGGTAGTGCATTGCAAAACATCCAGGGAAGAGTTCCAGGGCTCTACATCAGGGCGTCAGGTGCTCCAAGTGGGGCAGCAACGTCTGTCAATATCAGGGGTGTCAATACCTTGGGTAATACTAATCCTCTGTATGTTATTGACGGTGTTCCTACAACCGATCCAAACATTTTCCAGTTTATGGATCCAAACGCAATCGAAACAGTGCAGGTGTTGAAAGATGCATCAGCATCGTCCATTTATGGGTCACGGGCTTCTAATGGAGTAATTATCGTTACAACAAAACAAGGAAAAAATAATGTAAGCATTAATATTAATTCGAGTATTTCAGTCGCAAATAACGCAAGAAGATTAAAGATGTTAAATACGATGCAGTACGGAGACATACTTTGGCGTGCATCTGTAAATGGAGGAACTCCTACATCTGCTCACAGTGCACTATATAATTTCAAAGAGCATACTGACAATAATGGAGTGCGTGTTCTGGATGAAGTAATTCCTGTTCAATTTATAAATGGAGATCCTAATATTCCCTCGGCTAATACTGATTGGCAGGACGAAGTGTTTAAACCAGGTATTATTTCTCAAAACACTATCACCCTAACCGCAGGTGGCCCGAGAAGCTCTACTTTAATAAGTTTTGGCTACTTTACCAACACTGGCCTTGTTCTTAACAATGACTACAAACGTTATGTCGGTCGTATTAATAACTCAGTTAATTTTTTTAATAATAAATTAAAAATTGGAGAAAATCTTCAAATAATTAAGGCGAGGGAACGCCCCATGCCTGGTGACCAATTTGAAACTGCAGGATGGAATCCTGATGGTACAACAAGGATTGCTCCTGCAGGTCCATCCACCCTTCAGTTGGCAACAATTGTACTGCCTATTTTGCCTGTACGAAAGTTAGACGGAACATTTGCAGGACCCATCGGAGCAGGCTTTGCTGATCGCCAAAATCCAGTATTCTTAGCAGACCTGGAAAAAGATGACGTTAATAATGATCTTCAGACATTTGGTAATATGTACGCTGAATTAACGCCTGTTACTAACCTCGTACTCCGCTCAAGTTTTGGCCTGGATTATACCAACAACTATGATATTAATATTGAAAGAAGTTTTTCGATTGGGTTTCTTAACCGCCCTGTTAACCAACTGCAATTAGCCCAGCGCCACCGTCTGAATTGGACGTGGTCAAATACTATAAATTATTCATTGAACATTAATAAGTCACGGATAAATTTATTGGCAGGCATCGAGGCTATTAAAAATTCAACGCAGATATTTTCTGCGCAGAAGCAAGGATATGCTATACAGGATGTTCCTTACTTTCAGTTAAACGCAGGAACAGGTGTAGCGACTAATTCAGGCTTTACTACAGAAAATCAATTACTCTCTTACTTCGGAAAAGTAAATTATTCTTTTAATAATAGATATCTGGTATCCGCTACTTTACGTTATGACGGCTCTTCCCGCTTCGGCGAAAACAACAAATTCGGTGTATTCCCCGCCGTTTCTGTCGGTTGGAACTTAAGTAATGAAGATTTCATTAAAAGTAGCCTTCCAGTCTTTTCAAATCTTAAGTTAAGAGCTGGTGCAGGAAAGGTGGGTAACCAGGAGATAGGAGATTATACCACTTCCCGGCAGTATGTTCCTAACTACGGTACTACAGATCCTGCACAGCCCAGAAGGCCCACCGGAACCGCGTATGATATTAATGGTGCTAACACAGGAACTCTACCCTCGGGTTATGTAGTTATAAGAACTGAAAATCCTGATTTAAGGTGGGAGAACACAAGTGAAATAAATGTGGGATTAGACTTTGGTCTTTTCAATCAGAAGTTAAATGGTTCATTTGATTATTTCAAGAGGAGCACAAAGGATATTCTGGTCACTCCTCCAATCCCTGGTGTACTTGGCGAGGGGGCTGTAAAGACTGTAAATGGTGCAAGCATGGACAACAGAGGATTCGAATTGGCATTAGGATATCAGGATACAAAAGGAGCGTTTTCATATTCAATAGATGGAAATATAGCTCAGTTTAAAGATGAAATTACTTTTCTGCCTTCATCGGTGGTCAGATCATTTGCCGGTAATGTTGAAAAGACCATTTTAGGACATTCCAGAACTTCTTTTTTTGGATATGTTACTGATGGTATCTTTCAAACAGCGGATGAAGTTACAAAGTCAGCCGCGCAGCCAGGTAAAGGTATTGGCAGAATAAGATATAAAGATCTTAATGGAGATGGAGTTATTAATGCGCTAGACCAGGATTGGCTGGGAACAGCATTGCCGGGATTAACTTATGGACTAAATGCACAGGTCAATTATAAGAACTTTAGTTTATCTGTTTTCATGCGTGGACTTTCTAATATTACCGTTAACGATGCTTCCATAGTCTTTACTGATTTTCTTGGTACGGCTACAGGTGTAAATAAAGGAACCCGTCTGTTAAATGCATGGAACCCTCAAAATACTGGTTCAACAATTCCTGCGGTTTCTTTAGTTAATGCTAATAATGAAACCCGGTCTTCTGATTATTTGCTGAGAAACGGAGATTATTTAAAAGTGCAGAATGTTATGTTGAGTTATGCTTTACCATCTGCATTGGTTTCAAGAATGAAATTAACCTCACTTCGTTTTTATGGCATTGCAGACAACCTGATTTTAATTTACAAGAAGTCAGGGTCCAATTCATACACTGGTGCAGATCCTGAGACACCTGGTTCTATTTACCCCAGACCTATTACATTCACCTTAGGTTTAGATATTAGATTTTAATGAATAAATTGAATAACATGAAGCAGTATAAATTATATATAACAATTACCATCATTCTTGCTATGACTTTTGTGGTCTCTTGTAAGAAATCTTTCCTGGACGTGCAACCAACAGGAGTTGTAACTGAGGAGGCACTTAATTCGGTTCAAAGAACAGAAGATTTAATAGTTGCTGCCTATGCAGGTCTTGGTAATTCAACTTACGACAGGCCATATGTAAGTGACTATGTGTGGGGAAG
>JBBPZJ010000212.1:0-3158 GCA_038199395.1 Chitinophagales bacterium | reverse complement strand
CGGCAAATATTTAGAAGGACATGCCATAGTGCATTTTAAAAATGAAAAAGAAAACAGTCTTACATCGTTGTTAAGCTTTATAGAAACCGTAAGTAAGAATGTAAAAACAAACCCTGCAATGGTGGGAAATAATGAGGATGTACAAATTGATACCGCTTATAAACAACAGTCAACATTAGCGAGATCAAAGAAAAACAAATAAACATTAGGATAATAAGAAAGGTTGCCCCCGAACAAGGCAGCCTTTTTTATTTACTTAGAGTTGTGCAGTTAATGCAGCTTTGTTTTTGATTTTAATTCACACCCGATTTTTTTACTCCTTCTTCAACCATACAATATTCCATTTTTAAAAAAACAATTTTTACCGTTACTATTAGAAATGCTGAATTTTTTCTTGATCAGGTAGAGCAAAACTAAACACAATAGCCATACATGCAGATACAATTAGAACAGTTAGTTCCCGTTCCGTTAAAAGAAAAACTAAGTCCCCGCTCTTCTGGTATCTGGAATACGACCGTTACTTTTTTACCAGGAGAATGGATTAAAATAGTTGCTCCGAGTGGAACAGGGAAGACAACTTTGATGAACATTATATATAAAGCCCGGCACGACTACGAAGGCTTGGTAAAGTGGGATAACCGGGATGTGAAAGAGATTTCCGGAGATGAATTGGCAAAGTGGAGACAGCAAAAAGTAAGTGTGATTTTCCAGGATCTAAGGTTGTTTCAAAATCTTACCGCCCGAGAAAATATTGAGTTAAACAGGGTAATGCAAAAACCATATTGCGAAACAGGAATGGTTGATGAAATGTCGGCGTTTTTAGGCATAACCCACATTTTAAATCAGAGAGCAGGTGTGTGCAGCTACGGTGAGCAACAAAGAATAGCGATTATCAGGGCCCTTGTACAACCATTTGAATGGTTAATAATGGATGAACCTTTTAGTCATCTGGATATTGCAAATACAAAAAAAGCAGCAAGCCTTATAGCGAATGAATGTAAAAAAAGAAATGCAGGATTTATACTTACAGACCTTGATGAAGATTCTCTTTTCCCATACACCAAATCATTAAGCTTATAACTTTTCCAAATATGCTTAATCAATTATTGAAGAAAATAATACGAACAGGTGTTGGAAAAGGTCGTTTTATTATGGCCGGAGTGGGATTAACAATTGCCATGTTGCTAATTTTGTCGGCTGTTCAAATCCAGGTAAACTACAATGAACTGTTGTACGGGAAAAGCAACCAGGACAGCATAGCAAATTTTTTAGTGGTTGCTAAAGTCATTAATGGTAATAACAGGGAGAATGTCTTAAGTACAGAGGAAGTAGAAAAGCTTAAGAAACAGCCGTTCGTTGAAAAAGTAGGCCTGCTTACCGCAAGCCGTTTCAAGGTGTCTGCTCAAAGCCCAAGCGACCGATTTCCTTTTTACACTGATATGTTTTTCGAAAGCGTTCCGGATGAATTTATTGATGTAAAAAGTGAAGCCTGGAAATGGGAACCTGGCTCAACTACTATTCCCCTAATTATACCTAACCAATTTTTAGACCTCTATAACTTTGGTTTTGCCCCTTCACAAAACCTCATGCAGTTAACCCAAAGCATGGTAATGGCTTTACCCATTGTTTTAAATGTCACTTTCAAGGGCCAACCCATTCGTTTTACAGGTAAAGTGGTTGGTTTTAGTGATCGCATTTCCTCTGTACTGGTTCCTGAAAATTTCTTAGCAATGGCTAATAAACAATTCGGAACCCAGGTAGGTGCACGACCTTCAAGAGTAGTCATTAGAACAAATGATCCCGGAAACCCTGCACTGGTAACATATTTAAAAGACAATGGATTGGTAACCGATGCAGATAAAACGAGATTTAGTCAATACCGAAGAATTGTAAATACAGTGGTCAATGCATCATGGTTAACAGGAGCAGTAATGTTATTATTTGCCATACTCGTGTTTTCATTATTTATTCAACTAACTATTGCATCTACTAAAAATGAAATCAATCTGTTGGTTACCATTGGTGCCTCTCCCAGGCAGTTGCAGCAGTTTTTAATGAAACAGTTTGTTCCGGCCAATGTCATAATTACTTTATGCTGCCTTGCAATTGTTATTATCCTTCAATACATTTTACAAGCTTTCCTACACACGCAAAATATGTTTGTGAGCCGATGGATCTCGTTATATACCGTCTTATCTGCTTTAATTATACTTGTTGTGTTGTGGATAGTAAATCTTACCACGATCAAAAAATATATTAAAGAGACTGAAAAGTAGAATCCGAAGAATCACTTAGAATAAAAAGCCGGGTAGTTATTCAGCCGGGTTCATAAAAAAGTTCAATGTTTAAAAAAGCTTGGTGCAAACAAAAGAACGTTTACCGGGTGATACACCATTTATATTTGTAGAAAGGCACTGTGAATATTTACATGTGCAGCGCACAGCTAACACTTGTAGAATCAAATTTCATAGATCAATGAAGGTGCAGCGCACCGTAATATTACCGGAAGTTAAAATACGAAGAATCACTTCACAATAAAAAGCCCGGGTAGTTATTCAGCCCGGTTCATAAAAAAATTCAATACAAAACGAGAAAGCTTCATGCAAATAAAAGAACGTTTACAGGGGCGATACACCATTTATATTTTTAGAAAGGCACTCTGAATATTTACATGTGCAGCGCACAGCTAATATTTGTAGAATCAAGTTTCAAAGATCAAAGAAGGTGCAGCGCACCGAAATATGTCGTTCATGGCAAATACATATACCTACATATACCCAAACTTACTTTCATCTCCTTTTTGCCGTAAAGCATCGTGAAGCTCTGATTAAAAAAAGCTGGAAAAACGAATTGGAGATGTATATAACCGGCATTGTTCAAAATCATAAAAAACAAATTATTAGCTATCTGCTCTATGCCAGACCATATTCATATTTTTATTTGTTATTATATTAATGAAATTGATACCGTAATTTGGTAGAGAAAATCGAAACCTCGAGCAATTCCTCGATAAAGGAAAAAAAATTATCGAAATTCACATTTTGACTGGCAAAACGGTTATGGAACATTTACCCATTCCCGTTCTCAATTAGATACCGTAGTAAAGTATGTTTTAAACCAGGAAGTGCACCACCAAAAAAAATCGTTCCGTGAAGAAT
>JBBPZJ010000211.1:0-2397 GCA_038199395.1 Chitinophagales bacterium | reverse complement strand
TCAATGAAGTGCCAGTTGAAGATGTGAAAAGAGTAGAAAAAATGATTAATAACAGACCCATTAGAAAATTTGATTACAAATCTGCTAACGAGGTATATTTACTAAAAACAACTGTTGCACTTATTGCTTGAACACAGCTTTTTATCAAAAAACGATTTATTAAACAGGTTTTTTGTTAACGGTATTATGCGCTGAATTGTATAAAAGGATGGCCAGGTTTCGGCCCACTCATTCTGTTGCACTAACGACCCTATGTAGTTAGTGGAATGCCACCCAAAGAAACTGTGCGAGGTTTGGTGTAATGCCGCTAGTCCTTTTGCAAATGCTTCCCAAAAGTTATCATCCGGAGCAGCTTGTTCAATATATTCAAGCAATAAATATTGCTGTTCGTCGAGTTCTCCTGATGCCAATACTTCCGGAACTTTCAAGAGAGCTTGCTGTCGTAGTGCGTCTAACCCTTCTGCTTCTTTCACAAACATCAAAGGAAAATCTGACGCTGAATTCATTTTAAGAAAATACCGGGTATCACCTGCTTTTAATACAAACGACCTATTTATATCTCCGCCGGTAGCAGCCATCGAACTATCACAGACGATATTGTTGAGGCTACAAATTTTTTTGATAATATTAATCATAAAAAAAAGTAGAGAATCAGGTGAGTTTTATTCCTCTCTTAAGCTCGCGTTAGCGGTCATGCTATTTCGACACAGCATTAACCTCAAACTTCAAATGCACGTTTGAACAATCTGCGCTTTTCGTAACTTGTGCAAGTGAAAAAAACGAAGATAAATCTTCTTGATTTTAAGATTGACAGCTTAACTCGTTCTATTGAAAAATTATGGGACTAATAAAAGAACCTTTAGATGTTGACTTTTTTGTAGAGCCAAGAAGCCTTACACAAAAGGAACAGAAATGCAATTATTTTTAGGGGTTGTTATTGCGCAATATGGGTTGCAGCAACATTTCTATGTGCGGAATGTCATCTTCAAGGTACATATCACTTGTTTGTTTAAAGCCAAGGCTTTCATAGAAATCCTTAAGGTAAAGTTGCCCACCAATTTTTAATAGTTGCTCTCCAAATAAGCGGTAACATTCTTTTATTGCCTGCCTCATTAAAGCTTTGCCTAACCCTTCTCTTCTACATGCCGGTGAAGTGACCACCCTGCCTATTGAAGCATAAGAATAAGATACCCCAGCAGGCACTAAACGTGCATAAGCAGCAAGAGAGCCATTTGCCAATCCCATCAAATGATAACAATGCTGATCCTTATCATCAGCATCCTGGAAAACACAGTTTTGTTCAACAACAAATACTTCGTTTCGAAGTTTTATGATCGCATATAATTCGTGTACAGTTAATTCATTAAACGGTTTACAAATCCAGTCAACTATTTGCATTAACGAACATTTTCCTTGATAAACTCAACAGATGTTAAAGTGTTTTCAATAAAAAAAGAGGCTGTAAACTGCTGCATCTACGCTTCTCATTTCTAATTTTTATCGGCCAACTGCAGGTATTACAGGTAAACTTTCATTTCCATTTTCCGATACCGCTTGCACCGCGAAGAAATAATTGTCTTTTGAATAAGGTAGCCGGATATTAGTGTCGGTAGTAAAGATTTTTTTCTGCCAGGTGGGTGAGGTTGTTTCACGCATAAGAACATAATACCCTTTTGGTTTTCCAGTAGACGGCGCTTGCCAGTTAAGGAGGGTGTAATTGGTTAAATTCTTCACGTCAATCTTTACCTCGGCTGGCATTGGTGGAGCTTTTGCCAGGTTAGCCAGGTTGCTCAAATTCATGGCGGCATTTTTTCTCAGGTATTCAAAATCCATAAACTCCGGCAAGTCTCCATACTGGATGCCATTTTCTTTTCGCACGTTCTGGTGTTGGTGATAGTAATTCTCATTCATCTCTGTAAAGCGAACGGCGGCAAATCCATTTTCAACGAAAGGGGTATGATCTCCGCCACGTAAAAAACGGTCGTTTCTATAAATCATTACCACCTGCAAATTATCTACATACCGTTCGCCAACTTCTTTTACATACCTGGCTAGTTGCCTGGCTTTGCCATCGTTTTCGAGTCCTAATTGCCTGATCATCTTTCCGTTTTTATCCAGCTCATAAAAAGGTAGTCCTTCGCTGAAAACCCTGATCTTAGTATTGTCAATAATATTGGTTTCGCTGCTGTTGTTGCTGCCCATAATATCATTATTCAAAACAGCTTCAATGTTCCAGTTTTCTTTTTTAGCTTTATTTGCCATGTAGGTGGCGCCCAATAAACCCTGCTCTTCACCACTTACCGTTACAAAAATGATGGTAGCTGGGAATGAATGTTTACTCATAATGCGTGCACATTCTATAACTGCGGCGCTGCCACTTCCATCGTCATTCGCTCC
>JBBPZJ010000210.1:0-4344 GCA_038199395.1 Chitinophagales bacterium | reverse complement strand
CGGTCACGCCTTGTGCAAAAGTGTGCAGAGTAATCATTGCAGCTATCTGGAACAAAACAAAAAATAGAGTCTTCAATGTATGCTTTTTTAGGTGATATAGATTGGCAAAAAGAAGCAACATGCCTTCAATTTCAATCGGTTAAAACAGTAATTAACAAAGTTTTATTAGGACAATGGAGTCTATTTGAGAAAGCGCTTAATGTCTCTTTCTGTATCTTTTTTCTTTAATGTTTCTCTTTTGTCGTACAGTTTTTTACCGCGGCCTATTCCGATTTCAATTTTAGCCAAATGCTTTTCATTAAAGAAAACACGTAAAGGAACAATTGTATAACCTTTATCTTTCATGCGGTTTTCTATTTTTCTAAGTTCTCTTTTAGTAAGTAATAATTTTCTATCATGAACAGCTATGTGATTATTGGTGGTGCCTAAAGAGTACTCTGCGATATATAATCCACGAACCCACAGTTCATTCTTATGCAACAGGCAAAAACTATCATTAAAACTTACTTTTCCTTCTCTGATGCTTTTGACTTCAGTGCCTAAGAGCACTATTCCCGCAGTCCATTTGTCTTCTATAAAATATTCGTGGTAGGCCGACCTGTTATTCATTTCTTTTGTAGCCATAGTCAATTCCTTAAAACAGCAAAAGTAAAATGCCCAACTGTAAAAGGTTTAGGTATTTTACTTTCAGCATTTATTTATAATGAAAACCTGATTCTTACTTAAACTATTATCCCTGAAATAAGAGGATTACCTGTGCAATTTTTTGTTTAAGTTCTTTTCGATCAATAATAAAGTCAAGAAAACCGTGCTCAAGTAAAAATTCGCTTCGTTGAAAACCCGGTGGAAGGTCTTTTTTAATAGTCTCCTTAATAACCCTCGGTCCGGCAAAACCTATTAATGCTCCCGGTTCTGCTATATTTAAATCGCCTAATAAGCCAAAGCTGGCCGATATGCCGCCAAAAGTAGGGTCAGTTAGCATGCTAATATATGGCAGTCCGGCATCGGTAAGTTCAGAAAGCTTTCCACTAGTTTTAGCCAGTTGCATCAGGCTGAAAGCACTTTCCATCATGCGTGCACCACCGCTTTTGCTGATAACCATGTACGGAAGTTTATTTTCAATACAAAAATCTACTGCCCGGCTAAATTTTTCGCCCATTACACTTCCGAGGCTTCCTCCAATAAACTCAAAATCCATACAGGCAATAACAATAGGATGTCCTTCTACTTCGCCCACTGCCACTCTCATACTGTCGGTGAGATCAGTTTTTTCCCAAATGTCTTCGAGTCTTTTACCATAAGGTTTAAGGTCGGTAAAGCTTAAAAAGTCTTTGCTTCTGATGTTGTCAAATAATTCCTCGTAATCGTTATTATCATAAATAATTTCATAATACTCAAGACTTCCTATACGGTGGTGATGGCTACACTTTTGGCACACATATAAATTCTCACGTAAATCTGCAGAAGTGCTTATATAGTTACATTCAGGGCATTTTGTCCAAAGCCCTTCCGGCGTTTCCTTCTTTTCTGAAGTGGAAGTAAGTATTCCTTTTTTGATTCTCCTAAACCATCGCTGTTTCCCTTCTTCTTGCCTCTCTTTGTCGCCGGTTAAATTTGATTCAAAATCCTCTTCTTGTTTCATACTGTTCTATTCGTGTATTGAAGATGATGCAATTTAGATGTAAAATCTGACAGCAAAACAACTGACAGAATTTTGATTGCATGATAAAAGATAAGGGTAATTTTTATATTCTAACAAGAGTGATACGCAATAATACTGCGATCATACTTAATGATATCTCTGCTGCAATTATGTGGTGTTCCTTTCCTTTAACTGCCATTACAGAGTAAAGGTAGATATAGTAGCTGTAAGAAAAAAAACAGCAATTTGCAGGGCGCTCAATACTCTTAAAACTAACAAACGTTAGTCGCCGGATTTAATTTTGCTCTTTGCTTCCTGTATTTCACGCAGGTTTCTTAGTAAGGTTTGCTTCAGGTTAAGTTTGACAATATCTCCCATCGAATGGCACTTCAAAAATTTGGGGTTGCTAAAATATTCCTTAAGCTGTTGCTTCAACTGGTCGATTTTTTCGTTCGAAGAAATATTGTCCTTGCACATAATATTAAACAAGTCCATCAGCCTATAGCGTGAGTCCGCTACTCTAAAAGCCATCAGTGTTTTTTCTTCTGTACGATATTGACTAATAGATTCCTTGTCAAGATTTTGCAAAACAAGGTCAACGTAAGCATTATTCTCTTTAAAGAATTGAGGCAGGTACAGGTTTTTTCTACCCTCGTAAGACTGCTGATCAAAATCTATTGCTCGAATTCTATACTGAAAGTCTTCAATGTCCGGAGTTATATCGACAACAAAATTATAACTGCGCATATCGCCTAAAAGCCTTAAAAAACATCTTTCATTAAACTTGACAAACTCTTTTGCAAAACGCGGTTTGTTGGTGATTGGGTTTTCGAGGTATTGCTGTATAAAAATATCACCTGGAATGCCTGGTATGTGTTCTTCCACAAGGGTTGAGAAGTAAGTAAAATACGATATTCTGTTAGGCGACAACATGTGCTCCAACTCGAGTCCATACACGCGTGAAGCATCAGCGGTCTTTACATAAAAGTGATCATAATTGCCATTGTGCTTGTTTACAATTTTTATCCGGAAAGGGTTTGTGTTGCCAAACGCACAATACTCTATTCTTGCAACGTCCCAGTGTGCAGCAAAGTCGAGATTACCTTCAGTCTTTAGAATTGCGTATATTTTAATCAATCCATCCCTAATAAATTCCCACTCACGCATGTCATACCTCGCTTCTTCCCAATGTGTATCTTTTCCGTTTTTGTCTTTTATTGGTAACGAAAATGTGATTCGGGCAAGATCATCATACATTACGGGTAAAATAACTTCACGACCATGTTTTCTAAGATAGTTTCGTAAGTCATTGTTGATCGGATAGTAGGCCTTTTTTCTTGACGGCGCATCGTTTGTATGAATTTTTCCTATTTTCGGTACGTTTTCAAACTTCATTTCTCGTTCTCTTATTAACCTAAAAATAAACGATTTTAGCCGGTTATTCGAATTATCCCACTTATTACGTTCTTTTAGATAGATAGTGATGATGAAGGAATAAAAAGTACTTATAAGGGTAGTGCTACGATTCATTATTAAAAGATTAAGATCAATTTTAACCTGAATAATGTCTTATGTGAGTAATCATGTATCTATATAAGGTTTTTAATGGCGAACGATTAAAATAGATTTGATACATGAAAAAGCCAAACTATCTCTACTATTCGCCGGCTCCTTCGGTTTGTGACAAGAGGCACTCAACTATACCTTACTGGGTAAAAGATGTAGTAAAAATTGTGATCTTGTTTTTATTAGGATTTATTATTTCCTTATAAGTCGTATAACTTTTCTAATAAAACAGCTTAGGGCAAAGCAATCATTTCGCTGGTGCCACATGCGCCAAAAATTTTGTTAGATAAGATGGTGCCACCAACAATCTGCTGCCATACCAGCTAAATATTTCTCCATCTGTTAAAACAATCTGTGTGTTTGGTAATAGCTGCTGTAGTTCCTCGATATGCTTTTCTTTAAATGGATATGGTTCTGAAGATAACAGCAGTAATTGGCACTCAAGCTTCATTAGTTGTTCTAATGTAATTTCCGGGTAACGTCTGTAATTGTTGAAAATGTTGTCGAAACCACAGTAAGACATAAGATCGTTTATAAAAGTATCGCTGCCCACAGTCATATAGGGATCTTTCCATATTAGGTAAGCAGTGCGTAATTTGCTTTTTAACGTTGGAATTTGTTTAAACCTACCTGTTATTTCAGCGGCGATTTTATTTGCCTCACTTGTTTTGTTTACCAGTTTTCCAACTGATTGTATCATATCCAGCGCATCATCTAAAGTTTGAATATCGCTTATCCAAACCGGCGCAATCTGTTGTAATGCTTCAATCTGCTCTTGTACGTTTTCTTCTTTATTGGCAATGATGAGATCTGGCTGTAATGATTTTACCATTTCAATGTTAACCGTTTTTGTTCCGCCAATTCGTCGTTTTGTTTTAAACGATTTATCGGGATGGACGCAAAATTTAGTAATACCTACAACTTCCTTTTCCAACCCCAAAGAATACAATAATTCCGTTTGAGAAGGCACAAGAGAAACAATTCTTTTTGGCGGAAAAGAAATTTGAATGATATTATTTAGTTGATCGGTAAATGATGGAGACATTGAATGAACAATAAATAATGAATAATTGAACAATAGGGTTAACGTTATTTGTTCCTTCTTCCTTCTAAGATTTTGTAGAAGGAGCGGCTGT
>JBBPZJ010000209.1:0-4553 GCA_038199395.1 Chitinophagales bacterium | reverse complement strand
CCGGGAAATGGACAGGAGAAGGGAAATTTGCCAATGGAAAGAAAATAGCTGCAACTCTTTCTATTAAAATGGAATTGGACAGTACATGGTTAATTTTTGAGCATACTGATAAATTGACAAATCATTATAAATCACATTCAATGTTTAGTGTTGATAACATGACTGGACGGTTTATAGCTTATACATTTGATAATTTTAATGGACACCGGAAATTTGTTAGTAATGGATGGAAAGATGATAAATTCATCTTAACCACGAACGAATATTACCAGGACAGGGGTCTTGTTTTCCAACATTTTATTTATGAGCGACTTTCAGACGGAATTTTTAAAATGACTTATGAGACAAGTAAAGATGGAATAAATTGGAAGTTGGGCGACTTTTTGATGTTTACTAAAGAGAATTAAATTAGGTCAATAGGTATATACGGTTAGGTCGCCCAATATTATATTAACTTATCAATTCTTACAGGCTTATTATTTACCATCTTCTCTACCAGTTTGTGAAAAATTGTGTCCATATTATTCCTTCGATTGTATCTATAATGATATTCATCTAAATAGCCTTGCAATCGCTCTTTACTGCAATGATGGTGTATTCCTCTTAGCCACCCCTTTAAATTCATAATGTGAATATGTAGGTCTGGAAAATTCTTACCATCATCAGAAGGGATTTGTTTGAGGTTCCTGTACTCCTTCTTTAATGGTGAATATCCAGTCCACTCATCCGTTATCACATTTGCCTCCTTGTTGATATATGCTTTAAAAAATGGTTTGAATTCTTCGGAGGACGCACTTTCTATAATTTGAGCATAAGCCCTGCCAACACCATCTTTTACCTTTTCCAATGCAACGATAACTAATCGTTTATCACCTTTGCTGCGACCTCGTTTCTGATCTTCGGGACCACCTATAAAAAACTCATCCACATGAACTTCGCCAGATAAGGGGTGCTGCTTACTGCTTTGCATAGCTTGCTGTATTTTCCACTTAAACTCCCAGCAAGTTGGTTGCCTCAATTCAAACTCATGGCTTAATTCCAAAGACGACATACCCTTTTTCTTTGAACTGATTTTAAAAACAATATGAAATGCAATCAACAAAGAAAATTTACACTTATCAAACATAGTTCCTGCTGTCGGGCTTTCATCATGTTTGCATTTCAAACATCTTCTCGAAAAAGGTTTCTTTCCCTTATAGTATTTTGAATAGCCACATCTCTTGCACTCGTAGTTCTCGGTATCCCATTTTATAGCAGCCAAATATTGGTAACAGTCAGCATCTTCTCTAAACTGGCGATGAAATTTTATTGAATTCACTCCCGCAAACTTAAACTTATTTCCCATTAAGCTAAAGTAGCTCTTTTTAACCTAATGGGCGACCTAAACGTATATACCTATAGGTCAAATGGCTAATGATTGAATAGCAATCGAAGATATTGTTACCATTATGCTACTAAAAAACAAAAATGCAGTAATCTTTGGAGGTGGCGGAGCAGTTGGTAAAGCTGTTACTAAGGTTTTTGCTGACGAAGATGCAAAGATGTTTTTAACAGGGCGTACAGCCGAAAAAATAAAACAAACGGTTGAAGAAATAGTACAAAAAGTCGACTACGCAGAACTTGCTAAAGTTGATGCACTTAATCAGGAAGAAGTGGAGCAACATATAAAAGGCATTATTGAGTTGCATTAGCATGTTGACATTTCATTTAATCTCATTGGGATGAATGATATGCAAGGCGTACCACTTATTAATAAGACATCGTTATGCAAAACAGAAGTAATTTACTTGACAGGCGTATTAGAATTGCTTTTAGCCATAGGCTCAGGGCTGCGACAAACAAAAAAATATATCTTAGAAATTTCAGCTCTAAAATATGATTGCAAGAATTTGGCATGGTAAAATAAACATTAGTAAGTAATTATTCTTACTACGAAAAAACGTTAGGTTTTAAAGAGCTATTATAACCGATAATGAAAAGGATATTTGGGTACTTTTCTAAAATAGGCTAAAGCATACTATGAATAAGATTATTAAAGATAAGAAAATAGCAATGATTGGAGGTGGACCAGGTGGTTTATCACTTGCACGATTGCTGCAAATGCGTGATGCAAAGGTTGAAGTATATGAAAGGGATTTTTCTTCAAATGCGCGAATACAGGGAGGCAGCTTAGATCTACATCACGAATCAGGGCTAAAGGTTATAGAGGAAGCAGGTTTATTACAGGAATATATCAGCGTTTCAAGACCTGAAGGCGGAAGGCTGAAAATGTATGATAAAACTGGGTCATTGATATTGGATAATTTTTCGGATTCGGAATCAGAAAGTAAACCAGAAATTGACAGGAGGGATTTAAGGAATTTACTAGTCAACTATTTATTACCAGGCACTATATTGTGGGATCATCAATTTATAACCCTAACTAAAATTGGCAAGCAATTCGAATTGATGTTTAAAGACCGACCCAATGTCATAGCTGATGTTGTAATTGGCTCAGATGGAGCCAGATCAAAAGTAAGACACTATATTACCGACATCTCCCCGCAATATTCGGGGACAACTTTAATTCAAGGAGAAGTACTACAACCTGAGATTAGTTGCCCCGAAATTTATAACATGGTAAATCAAGGATCAGTAGTAGTGTTAGGTGATGAAAAGGCACTTATTATTCAACAAAAAGGCAACGGCAATTTAATATTTTATAGCACAGCACGTCAACCCGAAAATTGGATAAACACTTCGGGCATCAATTTTAATTCGAACCAACAAGTAATCCATTTCCTTGAAATTTTTTACAAAGGTTGGCACAGTCAGTTTATTCAGTTGTTTTCTGCAGCTTTCGAGTTCGTACCCCGGCCTATGTACAGTACTCCAGCAGATCAAACATGGCGAACAAAGGAAAATGTCACAATTATTGGGGACGCTGCACACGTAATGCCTCCATTTGCCGGAGTAGGCGTAAACATGGCAATGCTTGATGCACTTGATCTTACTAATTGTTTAACAGATGAACATTATATTGATGTAACAACTGCTTTCACCGTTTTTGAAAAAAGAATGCTTTGCCGTTCAGCCAAAATGCAGCTCATGACTAAGGACTCTGAAGATATTTTTCACTCACCAACAGCAACTAAAGATTTAGCAAATCGCATGAACAGTAAGGCATAATTAACAAGAGTGTTTTATTAATATAGTACTAGTTGTTTTAAAATAAAGTCAATCAAAAAGATTTGTTCCCCGGTGACAAAAATAGCAACGAAGATTATTCTTTTGTTTTTCGTAAAAAACATTTTCGAAACAGAATTCAGCTAGTAGTTTGAAAACTTCCAGTTAACTATAAAAGATAAAAAATAGGGAAATATGATACCATTACAAACATACTTGGAAAACATCAAGACAAAGACAGGCAAAACACCTGCAGATTTCAAAAAAATAGCAACCACCAAAGATTTTTTTGAAAAAGGGGTTCTGAAGCCAACTGTAAAAGCTGCTGAGGTTATTGCATGGCTCAAAAAAGATTTTGATTTAGGACATGGTCATGCTATGGCTATTTATCACACATTTAAAGAAAAATCAAATAAAAAATAAAGAATCCTTTATAAAAACTTCGTTACGCGGTAGGTGAACAGAACTCTTAATTAGTTGTTCAATTTGGCTTTCTGATGCGTGAAATGGATGCCATTCAATGATTGCCTTACAATACAGCCCGAAACCGTTAGCGTCATTATTAAATGAAACTTTACGAAATTAAAAGACAAGAATGGCAATAGGCCAATAACGAAAAATATATTTGTATAGAAGGATTGCTCACGCAAAACTTTTTATTGATAACCACTATGGTGATGACATTGCCCTTAATAATATTGCTGGTGAAGCATATTTTCTAAATTTCATTTTATCAGGACATTTAAAAATATCTACAGCAAAACACCACATCACTATTTAAAAGAGGGTAGAATTAATGCTGCAAAAGAATTGTTGAATTGATACACTAATTAGGTTTTAATAATAAGAGTTTGAACGAGGTAAAATTAGGTCGAACCCAAGATGATTAGAAGGTATGAATGCGCCAGTATCTGGTGCTAATGCGACTATCTTTCCTACCATTAATCAAATGAAACACGTTTCGATTTTAATCGCGCTTGGCCATACCAGTATATCACATATTAAAAGCACCTGTCAGATACTTTCGCACGTAAATGGCATTTTGGCTGATAAGAACAAAACGACTTTATTTAGTATTCAATTAGTAGGATTGACTATGCCGACAAGCGGTATTGGTCGCCGGTTTACAGCAAAACCGGATGTATTGATTACTGATGTGAATAAAACGCAGCTAATCATCATGCCAGCAATGATTGGTAATCCAAATGACAGCGTTTCATTAAATTAGGAATTCATAACGTGGATAAGACAACAACTTGAGAATCGAGCTTAAGTTGTCAGCTTTTGCATAGATGCGTTCTTTTTGAGGCAACCTGTTTACTGGAAGGCGAACAATGTGCTACACACTGATTTTCTGCTGATGCCTTTAAGCAGATCTTCTCGGATGT
>JBBPZJ010000208.1:0-11310 GCA_038199395.1 Chitinophagales bacterium | reverse complement strand
TCCGTGTATAAATTTTAGACATGTTTCAGGATCGTCAGTTGCCCTAAAAGCCCTTATTCGTATATCGGTTGTCATTTTTAATTGTTTCTTTTTCTAAGGATTGTAATATTATAATAACTTTATTTTTTCCAAATTATTTTAAAATCAAAACTATTTTAATTTAGTTAAACGTTATATCATAGCTTTTGCCGGTTTGGCGAAGGATTTTTAACTAAAGTATTTAAACATATAACAATGGAAGAGAGAAAAATTAATGTATTGTATATTGATGACGAAGTTGATAATTTAACTTCTTTCAGAGCCACGTTTAGAAGAAATTTTAATATAACAACGGCAGATTGTGTCGACGCTGCTATGCCTATATTAGAAAAAGGAGAGACTCATGTTATTCTGAGCGACCAGCGAATGCCAAAAATGACCGGCATAGAATTTTTTGAAAAAATACAGACCATCTACCCAGATCCAATTCGAATTTTAATTACTGGCTATACCGATATCAATGCAGTAATTGATGCTATTAATCGTGGCCAGGTATATAAATATCTGTCAAAACCCTGGAACGAAGATGATGTGAAAATATTTGTTGAGAAAGCTTATGAAGTGTTTAGGTTGAGAAAAGAAAATATTGATCTCACCAGCAAGCTGATAGACGTTAATAAAAAGCTCGAATTTTTAGCAAGGCAAAATCTTTTATCTTAAGATGCCTTTCTTTATTTGACCCTCATTCTACTTCGGCAATATTAAGCTTTGATATTTACTTGTTCGTGTTAACCATCTCATTTGGGTAAGACTGCATAAATTTGTTTTTTTTGATTATTGCTGCAACCTGTGTTGCGTGTTGCAGTAATAATCAAATGCTTACCAACACAGTCATTATAACAAATCAACTCTGGTAAAGGCTATTTACAATAGAATGGAAGTTGAATTATAATATGGTCAGACATGATAAAAACGATTGGCTTTTTTACCTTTTTACTTTTTTTTGTTGTTGAATCTTTTAATTCATCTGCACAGAGATTAGTTCTGCCGGGCGATCATCCTGATCCTTCAATTGTAAAAATTGAACATTCTTATTGGGCAAGCGCTACCACTTCTAATTGGATGCCTGCATTTCCGCTTTTGAAATCACCCGACATGGTCAACTGGACTACCCAAGGGTATGTTTTCAATAAGTTGCCAGAATGGGCTGATTACTATTTTTGGGCTCCCGAGATCAGTTACGAAAATGGCAGAGTGTACGTTTACTATGCTGCACACAAAAAAGGCGGAAACCTATGCCTGGGTGTCGCAACTGCCGATAAACCAGAAGGTCCTTATAAAGACAGCGGACCTCTCATGTGTCAGGAAGCAGGCTCAATAGATGCATTTCCCATGCGTGATGAAAACGGAAAGTTGTTTTTGATTTGGAAAGAAGATGCCAATAGTGTACAACAGCCTACCCCTATATGGGCAATGGAAATGAAGGAAGACAGATCGGCTTTGGTGGGTGAAAAACATGAATTGTTCAGAAATAAAATTGCCTGGGAAGAAAACCTCGTTGAGGGTGTTTCTATGATGAAGCATAACGGCTACTTTTATGCGTTTTATGCTGCTGCAGGTTGTTGCGGTGTTGGCTGTAATTATGTAGTGGGAATAGCCCGGTCCAAAAACTTATTAGGTCCGTGGGAAAAAGATCCTGCAAATCCTGTTTTAAAAAATAACGAACAGTGGATTTGCCCTGGGCACGGCACACCTATAGAGAAAGACGGGCATTATTATTTTTTACATCATGCATACGATAAGACTACTAATGCCTTTACCGGTAGACAAGGACTGCTTAGTGAATTTAGTTTTACTGCTGATGGATGGGTCAAATTTGTAAATGCTCCTGAGCCGATTTCTAAGCCCGCTTCTGTAACAGATAATTTCGACGGTCGTAGTCTATCTCTGAATTGGCAGTGGAGCGTATTTGAGAAAGATATAAAGTATAAAGTAAAAAAAGGCAATTTACTCTTAAGCGCTACTAATGTTTCAGCGGGTACTTTTGTCGGTCAAAAAATTCTAACAGGAAATTTTACAGCGACGGCAAGTTTAATAATAAAAGGAACAAAATCTAATGCAGGCATAGCGGCGATAGGCGATGATAAAAATACCTTAAGTCTTTTGTATTACAACGATTCAGTACGATTAATAAAATTAAAAGATGACACCACAACTACTTTGGCTTCAATAGCGGTAGCTGCTAAACAATCAATAAATTTCAGAATGCAGGCATTAAGTGGGCGCTATTATACTTTTTCAATTGCAACAGATGGGGGCGCTTTTACAACAATCAACTCCAAACCTGTTGATGGATTATTTCTTCCCCCCTGGGACAGAGGTATTCGGGCCGGTCTTGTAGCTAAAGGGAGTGGTAAAGCAAAATTTGATTCTTTTCAAATGATAAGTGAGTAAGCTTTTTTGTCCTTCTTATTCCGTCCGAAATTCTACCATTTAACCTTCGCTAACTTTCGTTCAAAAAATTTGGCAGCTCAATATACTGCGGTTTCAATTGGCATGTAAACCCCATCCTCAGAAAGAGGCAAGTAGATAAGAACCATCCAAAAAAGACTGGTGTTTTTCGTGACGCTTGTTTAATGTGCCTTACACTCTCCAAATGAATACAGCGAATAATTAATGAATACAGAGACGCTTTAAAGCTGGTTTAATCATTTACTTTGCACTATTTCAATGCTTAATTGTGCGTAATGAGTTATAACTATTTACCGCTTGACCGAAAATGGCTGCACTTTCAACAAGTGAAAAATTTGTTGGATTATAACCAACTGGTTTCAATAACTTTTGATGCCCATGAAAGAATATTAGCATGTTCGGAATGGTTGGATAATCAGTCAATAGAAAGCAACAAATATCTCCGGCAAATTGAGCAGTCGCCTGTTCCATCATTAACAAGCAATCTGGTTGGAATAGGTGATGAAGTACCGATTGATATTGTAAAGCTGATGCTCATGTTGAAAATTAAGTCTCTCAGCTATGGTTATAGTGGAGTTCACATAGAGACGGTAAAAAGGCTGATGGAAATGTACAATAATGGGGTGCTTCCAGTCATTTACCCTGAAGGCGCAGGAAGAGGGATCAGTGATTCCGCTCTAAGCCAGTTGGCTTTGCCACTAACAGGAATGGGGCAGGTTCATTTTAGAGGAAAAATAAGAAAGTCATCAAAAGTTTTAGAAGAGCTTGATTGGCAACCGGTTAAACTCAGCAGTTTGGAAGCGTATGCTCTTAGCAGCGGCACGCACTTCATCAGTGCATATGGCATGTTTATCCTAAAACAAACGGAACAATTATTAAAAGCTGCGGATGTAATAGCAGCGTTGACCTTCAATGCATGTGGTTATACAATAAAGGACAATGATGAGGAAATAGACGGTTTAAATAATAATAAAGGAGGGAAAAATACGGCCTCTATCATCTTCAAATTTTTAAATAGTCCAGAATCAGCAGCTCATAATACAGGCATTAATCGACAACCTTATTCCTTTGACAGCACCCCTAAACTTCATGATGTCGCTAAAGAGTCTTTTGACTGTGTATTGAATACTTTTTTAAAAGCAATAAACTCCGTCTCTGAAAGTCCTGTTATTCTCTCCAAAAAAAATCTGGTTGTCGACAATGAAAATATCAATCCCGACTCTCTTTCTCTTGCTTTAGACATGCTTTCTATTTGCATGACCAATTTGCTTCATGTTTCTGAAAGGAGAATAAGCCAACTCGCAAGGGACAATAAGAATTTGGGTGCAATCCTGTTAGCGGCCGCATCTATAGTAAGCGAGAATAAGCAATTAAGTTCTCCTGCGTCAGTCGATTTTGTTTACCTTGATGATATTAACGACTTTGTGCATGTTGGACATCGTGCAGCAATCAAATGCTTACAGGTAGTAAACAATGTTGAAAAAATACTGGGCCTCGAATTGCTCTCTGGTACAAAGACCAATGAATTTAAAAGACCGGTTCACCAACCTCCCTTCTTAGAACAGTTACTTTCGAAGTTCAGGCAGCAAATTCAAATGAGTGAAGAGGATACGCTGCAAGACGATTTAATGAAGGCAATGGAGTTCATTCGGCTTTACTAATTATTTAATGGCCTTACAAAAAAAGAAACTTTGATCGCAACAATAGAATCTCACGTTTCTGAGTCTCAAATAATATTGCTCATCTTTAGTGAAGATTTTAATTTATGCCAATACAATTAATTGCAGACAGCGGCGCTACGAAATGTGAATGGAGCCTAATTAAGGACGGAACAGTAAGACATATTTTTACTTCTGGCATTAGTCCTTACTTTTTGACCGAACAACAGATTGTTGAATTGCTTAAAAATGACCTTCTGACACAGATAGACAATAGCCCAATTGATGAAATTTATTTTTACGGAACCGGCCTTGGAAACCCCAAAAATGTTGCTACTATTATTAGTTGCTTAAAAAAAATATTTTCTGCCGCAACAATCAACGCAAACACTGATTTGCTGGCTGCTGCCCGGGCGTTATGCGGCAATAAAAAAGGCGTGGCATGTATTTTAGGTACGGGAGCAAACTCCTGCTATTATGATGGCAAAGAGATTTTGAAAAATATTGCGAGTCTTGGTTATATCTTAGGTGATGAGGGTAGCGGCGCTCATCTTGGTAAAAAAGTGATACAGTATTATCTCTACAAAACCTTTGATGACGATCTAAATTCCAGGTTTGATGCGCAGTTTGTAACTACCTACATGGAAATACTGGAAAATGTTTATAAAAAGCCTTTTCCAAACAGGTATCTCGCAGGTTTCACAGCTTTTCTATCTGCTAACAGAGGACACTATATGATTGAAAATATTTTAGAAGATGGGCTGAATGATTTTTTCTTCAATCACTTAAACAAATACAGTGAAAGTTGGACTTTACCGATAAACTTTACGGGCGGTGTTGCATTTGCCTTTAAAGATGTTCTGCAAGAGCTTTGCAATAGCTATCGACTTGAATTAGGTGTTGTATTAAAAGCTCCAATGGAGGGTTTGATAAAATACCACTCTAATTCGAATAATTAAAACTGCAACTATTTCAGATGCCGTCGGCCTGGTAAGTACAACCTGGTTTTTGATAATAAATAGAGTTAAGAAGACAACGTCTTGCTGCTTAAAAGTGATTGCCCTTCCCCCGGCAAAAACTGTTTTTACGAAAAGACGGTCACTTAGTTTATAAGTTTTATTCAAAAGATTTAGTGTAATAGAAATTAACTTTGTAATACCTCCAAAAAACTAAAACAGTTTTAGATAAAAAAAGAAATGGAGGTAGGAGAATATGTCAGAATTTTTAAGAATAACCGAAGATCCGTCGAAGTACCGTCATCTTGAAAAAATGCCTGTGGCAGAGTTGCTTCACAACATTAATAACGAAGACAAAACAGTTGCTTATGCTGTTGAAAAGGCAATTCCTCAAATAGATAAATTGGTAAACATAATCGCTGACCGAATGCTGGCCGGAGGAAGACTATTTTATCTCGGGGCAGGTACAAGTGGCAGGCTGGCTATAGTGGATGCAAGCGAATGTCCTCCTACTTTTGGTGTTCCGCATGGGTTGGTTATAGCCTTGATTGCCGGAGGAGAAAAGGCAATAACACAAGCGGTTGAATTTGCAGAAGACGATATGGAGGCCGGATGGCATGATCTGAAAAAACATTTCATCAGCGATAAAGACGTTGTGGTGGGTTTGGCAGCAAGTGGCACAACACCTTATATCGCAGGCGCCTTAGAACATTGCAGAAAAAACGGCATAAAAACCGGTTGTATAGTATGTAATCCCGGTAGCCCGGTCGCCGAAGTTTCTGATTTTCCTGTCGAAGTGGTGGTAGGCCCGGAATTCGTAACAGGGAGCACACGTATGAAGAGTGGTACTGCTCAAAAACTTGTATTAAACATGATCTCAACTACGGTTATGATACAACTAGGCAGAGTAGAAGATAATCGAATGGTAAATATGCAGCTAACAAATTCGAAACTTGTTGACCGAGGGGTGAAAATGGTAATGAACCGTTTGAAAATGGAAGATTATGACGCAGCTAAAGAACTTTTAATCGAACACGGAAGCGTGAAAAAAGCAGTAGAAATGGCTGGATAATTTAATTTGTAACATATACCTTTTGTAAAAAATATAATTGTAATTTAGTAGGAATTAAAACCATCTGTATGAAAAGAAGAATTTTACCCGTTTTTGCCATTTCTGCACTTTTGCTCTCTTCCAACGCTGACGCACAAAAAAATACTGCATTTGCTGTTACAGCTTCAGTTAAAGGCAATTTCAATTGGAATGTAATACGTGAGATAGATTTATCGACAGGTGAAGTGCTGAGAACTTTGTATGATCCTGCAGTTAATAAAGAAATTAATTTTAAAGCAGCACCGGGAACCGAGCTGAAAGTAAGTGGCACGGCCTCTTCTGCAACAGGCGTTGGAGTGGCTGCGGCCGCTTTTGATGCCTTGCATAACCGCCTTTATTTTACTGGTATGCGGGCTGATGCTTTATCATATTTCGACCTTAACTCAAGTGAATTGAACGTTGTTGTAAATAACAACGCCGCATTTAATACTGGTAATAAAAACGATGAAGGAAATGTAATTACACGAATGGCTTTTGCTTCTGATGGTTATGGCTATGCTATTACAAATGATGGAAAAGGATTTATTCGTTTTACAACAGATCAGAAACCTACCATTACAAATCTGGGCGAGCTAATTGATGGCAGCAAAAATGACAAAATGAGCATTCACGCACAATGTAGTAGTTGGGGAGGTGATATGGTAGGAGACTCCTACGGCAACTTATACCTTGTTACCTATCGTAACCATCTGTTTAAGATTAATCCGGCCACTCGTATTGCTGATTATCTGGGAGCTATAAAAGGCATTCCTGCTCAGTTTACCAGTAATGGAGCAGTAGTAGATAATGATGGCGAACTAATTGTTACCAGTGCTACTACGACTGACAATTATTATCGCATCAATATTTCTACTCTTGACGCAACCCCTCTTCAGAAAAAAGAAGCCCAGTTATTTAATATTTCTGATTTAGCAAATAGTAACTTATTATATCAAAGAAAGGGAATCGATAATGTAGTATTTAATGAGATAAGAGGAAATTCTGCTGTTAGTGTTTTTCCTAACCCGGCGCTAAATAAAACTTTTAATATTCAATTTGACAAAGTGCCTTCAGGCAAATACAACCTTGTTTTGACTGATGCGTCAGGTCGTGCTGTTGTTTCAAAAGCCTTAATAATTTCAGTAATGGGTCAGGTAGAAAAGATTTCTCTTCCACGTTCTGCTGGTGGCGGTCTTTACCTGGTTAAACTAACCGGTAATAATAAAAAAGAAGTTTACAACGATAGAGTTGTGGTTCAGTAAGTATGTCATGTCTTATAAGAGGGTCGTAAAAACGGCCCTTTTTTTGTTTATTTTCTACAAAAAACGGCGTTCTCCAGGAAGAAAATAAACATTTACATTTATAAGGACAGGACATGCACGATATAGAACCATATTTTAACTGGAGGCACATGTATTTGGCCGAAGAAGATGAGAAATCTCCCTTCTTTGGACGCGTATATAGTGAATTCGAATATTCGCAATCTGTTTACAATTATTACATACATCCGCAGTGGGACGAGTTTGGTAGCCGGACATTGTACTTGAAAGTATTGTATGCCGATTACACTGAAAATTTTGCAGTTATTGAGTTAATAGGGGAGTGGAATGATGCAATAGAAAATGATATAATGACACTAAAGCGTGACGTTATTGACGACATGTTTTTTGAGCATATTACCAAATTTATTCTTATAGCCGAAAACGTATTGAACTTTCATAGCGGCGACAAAGATTATTATGAAGAATGGTTTGAAGAGGTAACCGATGAAGGGGGGTGGATTGTTGCGTTGAATATGCCTGAACAAACACAATATGATTTTAAAAAAAAGAAGCTGAATTACTTTATTGAATTGATGAATATTCCCAATTGGCGAGTGTACAAACCGCAACATCTTTTTGATAAAATCGACACTGATATTAGTAACAGAATAGGGTAAAGAATAGTAGCTTTCGCAGTTAAAACGTATTATAAAAGTAGCTGCACTTATTAAATTTTACATCCTCATTGTTGCAAAAAACTTTTGAGTGAATACGCTTGAATGCTCAAAAAAAACTCCTTTCTTAATCGTTTTTCTACAAAAACATTTTCAGGTGTTATAAAGCGTCATAAAATTGATACATTTACTTTCAATCTTTTCAGCAATGTCTTTTCAATGTGATCGGGCGTAAAAGACAATTGCTAACATTAGCCAATAACGACTCCCAATATGCGGTATTTCAAATTCTACACAAAACAGGAAATATTATTAATTACAAATACGCGACGCTTTGAAACAAAATTAGGAGAACGGCTACAAGTAATATCAAACCCCGAAAACCTGGAACAGTCTTTAAAAGAATCGAAGGCTAAATTTGTAATATTTGGAATTCCGGAAGATATCGGAGTAAAAGCAAATTTCGGAGTTGGCGGAACCGGAAGTGCATGGGATTCTTTTTTGGCATCATTTCTAAACATACAAAGCAACGATTTTTTAGAAGGGAGTGACATTTTGTTAATTGGAAGATTTGTTTTTACTGAAATTGAGGAATTGATAGAAAGCAATGCACACAATTTTGACGAAAAAGTAGATGCGTTTAGACATGCAGTAACCCAGGTGGATGAAGCTGTTGAGCCACTGATAAAACTGATAACCCAGTATAATAAAATTCCAATTGCTATTGGCGGAGGACATAATAATGCTTATCCGCTAATTAAAGGTGCTGCGAAAGGGCTCTATAAAGCCGGTTATATTCCATTAGCTTCCATTAATTGTATTAATCTTGATGCCCACGCAGACTTTAGACCTTTAGAGGGAAGGCATAGTGGAAATGCGTTTTCGTATGCCGAGGAAGATGGATTTCTTCAAAAGTATTGCGTGATCGGAGTACACGAAAACTACCTCACCCAAAATATTTGGATGGATGTCGTCAATAACCCTTTCGTAGATTTTATTACTTATGAGGACATATTCATTCACGAAAAGAGAAATTTCTTAGAGTCTATTGCACACGCAACCGCTTTTACGGAAGATACCTATACCGGTATTGAGCTGGATCTCGATTGTATAGAAAATACTTTGAGCAGTGCAGCAACACCAAGCGGAGTTGAACCATTACATGCAAGGCAATTTATCTCCTATGCTTCTGCTGATAGTAAAACTGCCTACCTCCATATTTGTGAAGGAGCTTCATTGCTTGCCGATGGACGAAGCAATGCGACAATAGGCAAGCTGATTGCGTTTTTAGTAAGCGACTTTCTAAAGGCCAAAGAGTAAAAATTCTAATAGTAGAAGTTATACAAATTTTTGACCTGGGCTTTACCTGTCAAAATCTTACGCCGATGACTGCATCTCCAAATCCATTACTTTTTCAAAAAGTAATTCATATTCTTTATTCAAATTCTGCAAATTCTGTGTAGCTGTCTTATAATCATTCTCAGCAGCAGCAAATTTTTTCTTATCAGAATAATTTTCGGGAGAGCCCAGGGCTTGTTCCAATCTTGCTCTCTCGGATGTAGCTTTATTTATTTCGGCTTCAAGATTGATTAACCTTTTCTGTTGTTTTTGCAATTCTCTTTGTAATTCACGATTGATCGGTGTGTTGCTTACAGGTTTTTCTTGAATTGGTATAGCCGCCGGCCTGATTTCTTCCTTCTTTGTGTTTTCTGCTTTAGGCTTTTCATTCTCTGATTTCTTTTCAGTTTCAATCCGTGCCATTCGTTCATTCCATTCAACCCATTCCAGGTAGGTACCTTTGAACTCTTTAATCTTGTGATCCACAATTTCCCAGATTTTGTTGGCAGTCTTAGAAATGAAAAAACGGTCGTGGCTAACTAAGATGTACGAACCTGGATATTTGTTTAGAGCACCGGCCAACAATTCTACAGAATGCATATCGAGGTGGTTCGTAGGTTCATCGAGCATTAGAAAGTTAGCTTTACTAACGATTGTTTTAGCCAAAGCAACACGGGCCTTTTCACCACCGCTCAAAACCTTTATTTTTTTCTCAACATCGTCTCCTCCAAACAAAAAACCTCCAAGTAAACTGCGCAATTCCATCTCTGTTTTTTGGCTTCCACACTCTTTCATTTCGTCGAGAATAGTGTTGTTTAAATTCAAAGCCTCCAACTGATGCTGTGCGTAAAAGCTTTCATCAACGTTATGACCCCAAATTCTTTCGCCCTCAAATGTCTCCGCTTCGGCAACTATTCGTAACAAGGTAGACTTACCTTTACCGTTGGCACCAATCAGGGCAATTTTATCTTCCCTGTCTATTTCTGCGGAAGCATTTTCCAGTATGACATTATCTCCAAATCTCTTATTAAGATGTTTCAAAGAGACCAATACCCGCCCCGGCGTTTTATCCATTTGAAAGTTGATCCTGATATCAGGTCTTTCGAGTTGCACATCTTCCACAACATCCAGTTTATCCAGCCGCTTTTGTACACTTTGCGCCTGTGCTGCTTTGCTCGCCTTAGCTTTAAATCGTTCTATAAACCTTTCCTGCTGTCGTATATAATCCTGCTGGTTCTCGTATGCTCTTTGTTGCATATCGATCCTTATTTCTTTTTCCTTCTCATAATAATCGTAACTGCCTGTGTAGATATGCAATTGTTTTTGATAAAGCTCTACAATCTTATTCACCATTCTGTTCAGGAAAAACTTGTCGTGGCTTACAATAACCACGCTGCCTTTATAGTTCAAAAGATACTTCTCAAGCCATTCTATTGATGGTAAATCCAGGTGGTTCGTAGGCTCATCTAACAAGAGGACATCGGGCGCTTGTAAGATCATTTTGGCAAGAAGTACACGCATTCTCCATCCTCCACTAAACTGCTTATATGGTTTTTCAAGATCTTCATTAGAAAAGCCAAGACCGTGCAGCACCTCTTCGGCTTTATAATGGACATTGTATCCGTCTAACACATCCATTTCATGTAGGGCATCGGTATACTTTGTCAGGATATCTTCGCTCTCGTGGTTTTCTTCCAATTCCTTTCCCAGCCGCTCAATATCTTTTTCGAGTTGTTGCACTCTTTCAAATGCGCCTAAAGCAACACCTGTTATGCTATCGTTTGTATCAAAACTCAGGAGATCCTGGTGGAGGTAGCCAATAGTAGTTTCACGCCCTTTTTCCACAGTTCCCGCTGAGGGCGAATATTGCCCAACCAACAC
>JBBPZJ010000207.1:0-9631 GCA_038199395.1 Chitinophagales bacterium | reverse complement strand
GTTTATGCATGTGCTGGGTTACGATGCCGGCGTGTATGAGCAGGAAAGGCTACAATTGTTTTCCCGGATAGTGGAGATACCTCAACTTATAATTATAGCGACTGACATCAGCAATGATGCTATTAATATATCGAAAATAAACGCTGCCGCTGCCGGCATTGAAAATTATATCAAATTCATTGTGTGTGATTTTGAAGCTACGGAGGTGCCGGAAATTGAAGGCGGTATTGTTTTCTTCAATCCTGAATACGGAGAAAGGTTAGGAGTGGAAGCTGAACTTGAAAAGACTTACGGACGAATAGGCGATTTTATGAAGAAAAAATGTAAGGGATATACCGGTTATATTTTTACTGGCAATTTGGAACTAGCTAAAAAAATTGGATTGAAAGCCAGGCGTAGGATCGAATTTTACACAAGCAAGATTGATTGCCGGCTGCTTGAATACGAATTGTATTCAGGTACCAAAAGAACTGATATTTGAGGTCAGAAATGTACAAGTACCTTTCGGTCTTTGCCTCAAACAAGGTTAACTTCAGCAGTCTTTCTTACATTTTTTCGAACGTACAGAATTGCGAAATATGGTAAGCGTGGTCTCTACTAACTACTTTTAAAATTGATTTCCTCATTGTTTTTCCACAGATTACTGCAGTCAATCACAAGCCAATTTCGATATTATAATTTTTGATATATTTATATATATTTCCAAAACTAATTCAGTAATATTTTTATTATTTTTTGAGTAATTTATTTTAGACTATTTAATCCTACTTTTTTTAAATGCTTTAAATTAAAACAGGTTGTATAGATATCTCTGCACAGCCCGTCTTATCTTATTCATGCGGGAATAGTTAGTGAGGTGAGACTATTTGCCGGGAAACTTGCCCTTAGTCTTAAAGTATTTACATATCCCAACGCTTCTTAAGGCCTTCAATAACAGGAGAAGTTATTAGCAAATATTTAAAGTGATGTTAAAAATATTTGCATTAATCGAAATATCTTTGTTAATTGCGTAAACGATTGCACGGACTATTTGGAAAATCCTGTTACGATACAAGACCTCGCTAGTAAATTAAACTTTACTCCTGCAACAGTTTCCCGTGCATTAAACAATCATCCGCGCATAAGCGCTAATACCAAAAAAGCGGTAATCGACCTGGCTGACAAGCTAAATTACCGCAGAAACCATCTTGCTTCTTCACTTCGATCGGGAAAATCTGAAACAATAGGTGTTATTATTCCCAGTGCAGAAATTAATTTTTTTGGATCAGTTGTACATGGAATTGAAAGTATTGCGAATACAAACGGTTATCATATCCTACTATATCAGTCAAATGAATCTCCGGATTATGAAATTAAAGCGATCGAATCTTTTGTAGGTGCAAAAGTGGACGGTATTCTGGCTTCTATTGCAAAAGAAACTGTAGACTTTACTCATTTTTTAGATTTAAAAAACAGGGGAATTCCTTTGGTTTTTTTTGACAGAACCGATGCTGCACTAGACATTCCTTCTGTGGTTATTAATGATTTTAAAGGTGCCCACATTGCCACTCAACATCTTTTGAGCCAGGGGTATAAGAAGATTGCCCACATTGCCGGGCAACAACATTTAAAGATTTTTGAAGACAGGTTAAACGGATATAAGTCAGCTTTACAAGATGCAGGTATAGAGATTCGGGAGGAGTTGATTTTTTATGGCCGTGTCTCTATCGATTCAGGAAAAGATGCAATGAACTATTTTTTTGGTTTAAAAGATAAACCCGATGCCGTATTTGCGGTGGAAGATTTCACTGCTTTAGGAGTAATAAAGGCAGCTAAAGAAATGAAAATAGACATTCCTAAAGATTTAGGTGTTATCGGTTTTGCAAACGAAGCTTTCGATGAACATATTACCCCCAGTTTATCATCAATAGATCAGCAAACCATCTTAATGGGACGGGAAGCTTTCAGGCTTTTATTAGAACTTATAAATAATAAAAAAGAAAACACAATGGAAAAATCTACAATTGTTCTTGAACCCTTACCAAAATTCAGAGAATCTTCATTAAGGCAGGGTTATATATGCAGCAATTTTTAAAAATTTCTGTCTTATTTCAGTTAGTTCCGGTCAAAAAGTGGCCCTGAATTTTTATATTAAAACAATGATAAAAGCATAGTTTTAAAGTGAGGCTGTTTTCGCTTCTCCATTGTTACATCGTTTCGTCGCTAACATTTTTTTCAAGCCTGTAAAAAAGGGCAGTAGAAATTATATTCTTTTCAATAGCATGAATAAACTTTTAAAAAATTAAACATATGAATCAAACGTAAAATCTAATCCTTTAACTCTTTGAAACTTTAAACCTACAAATTCGCTTACTTCCGAGTAACTAAAACTTGCATTATGAAAATGGACTTGTACAAATCAAGCCGGAAATCTAAAACAATACCGGTGTGGCAACAATTGATGCCTCAAAAATTTCTTCTCTTATTTTTCCTTCTTCTGTCTTCCTTAATAGGAAAATCTCAGACAAATACTATAACAGGTAATGTTGCGGACTCGACGGGCAAACCTTTGCAAGGAGTAACTGTGGCAACGAGCAATTCTAAAAAGGCTGCTGTTACTAATGAAAACGGAAGTTTTATTATAAAGACTACTTCTGCTGATAGAAACCTGATTTTTACTTATGTTGGTATGAAACCATTTACACAAGCTATCTCAGCGGGCGGATTGTACAATATTACTTTAACGCCTGATATTACCGGCTTAAATGATGTAGTAGTTGTAGGTTATGGTACAAGAAAACGGGAAGCCATCACCGGTTCAATTGCCACTGTTACCTCAAAAGATCTTGACAGGGTTCATGCTGGTTCTACAGTAAGTACAGGTTTAGCAGGAAAGTTGCCTGGAGTAACTTTTCGCCAGCCAGAAGGTCGTCCAGGAGCCTCTGCTAATATTCAGATCCGAAATATGGGTACACCATTATATGTTATAGATGGTATACAACAGGATGAAGGGCAGTTTAATAACCTTGCTCCCAACGATGTCGAAAGCATTTCCGTTCTTAAAGATGCATCTGCTGCTATTTATGGGGTGCGTGCTGCCAATGGGGTAGTAGTAGTAACAACTAAAAGAGGTACTACTGGTCGTAATAGTATAAATGTTGACGCATATGCAGGATGGCAAAGTTTTTTCCGCTTCCCTAAAGTTTTGACCAGTTCTTACGATTATGTAAATTATCGTGCTGCTGCTGAAATAAACAGGTTTGGAAGTACAAGTTTTACTCAGGCAGAAATTGATAAGTACAAACAAGGAGAGGCTGCTGGCCCTGATTATAGAAGTTTTGACTGGAGAAAATATATTCTTGCTAAACCTGCTCCTCAAAATTCGGTAAACGTAAACATTAGTGGTGGTTCTGATAAAGTAAATTATTATGTATCTGCAACCAACCTCTTTCAAAATTCAAATCTCGGGTCTGAGTATAAATTTAACCGCTCTAATATTCAATCAAATGTAACAGCAAAATTAGCTACGGGGTTGAAAGTAGGAATGGATATTAACGGTCGGGTTGAAACAAGAGAAAACCCCGGAGTACCAGGAGGTGATGATTACTTTTTGGCCAGGCTTGCAGTGTTAAGAAATACACCGAGAGAAAGACCTTACGCTAATGATAATCCTTTGTACCTTAATGACCTTGGTGCTCACCTGGAGTCCAACTATGCATTCTTACATAAAGACTTGTCAGGTGTTTACCACTCAGATTGGAGAGTGCTTCAAACTAATTTTAATGCTGAATGGCAAATTCCCGGAATCAAAGGGCTTACAGTAAAAGGAATTTATTCGTATTTCATAGCCGACTATTTATTGAATAATCAGGAATTTACTTACAAAGCTTATACTTACTTTGCACCCACTGCGACAAAACCTGAAGAATACAGAGCTACTGGCGGCAGTACTAATCCATGGCGTGAAAGAGAGCAAATCAAGCAGATTAACACTACAGCGCAAGGCCAGCTAAATTACAACAACACCTTTGGTGATCATGCCATTGGTGCAACATTTGTCGCTGAAAGACTTCAGACTAACAGGAAAAGAAACTGGCTGCATGGTTCACCGGTATCCAATAACCTGCCTCTTATTTATTTTCCTATCACGGACAGATACGACGACAGCGATGATAAAACAAGTCGTATAGGATATATAGCTCGTCTTACTTATGGTTATGCAAACCGTTATTTTTTAGAGGCTTCTGCTAGGCGCGACGCATCTTACCTTTTCGCCCCCGGTTTCCGCGTGGGTTATTTCCCTGGCGTTTCAGCGGGTTGGAGAATTTCTGAAGAACCTTTCTTCAAGAGTTTGGTGAGCAGCAAACGTATTTTGTCTGACTTAAAACTAAGAGGCTCGTATGGCCAGTTAGGTGATGATAATCCAAATAACAACCCCATCGTTGCACCTTATGCATTTCTTCAAGGATATAATTATAATCAGGGAACAGCTATTTTTGCCGGCAACGCAATTACTATCTCAAGAGATAAAGGGATACCTATTACAAATATTACATGGTTAAAAAGTAAGATTTCTGATGTAGGTCTGGATTTTAGTATGCTTAACGGAAAGCTGAATGGTACAATGGACTATTTTTACAGAAAGCGTACTGGGTTATTAGGGACGAAGTATGATGTTGTTGTTCCTCTTGAGATTGGATATACCCTTCCAAGAGAAAATATTAACAGCGATGCTCAATTTGGTGAGGAGATGTCTTTAAATTATACGAGTAAAATAGCGGAGGTTAAGTTTAACGTAGGTGGAAATATTTCATATACCCGTTCAAAGACTTTAGATTTTTACAAACCACGTTTTAGTAATTCATGGGATCAATACCGTAACTCAGGAGTAAACAGGTTTTCACGTATTGATTGGGGTTATGAGGTCACAGGACAATTTACATCACAGGAACAAATAAACGGCTACAATGTAAATATAGATGGAAGAGGTAATAAAACTCTGTTACCCGGAGACCTGATGTACAAGGATCAGAATGGTGATGGTGTTATTGATCAGTATGATCAGCGTCCTATAGGCTATGGTAATGGGCAACCCAATATAAATTTTGGGTTTACTATCGGATTAGTTTACAGGAATTTTGATTTTAATGCTGATTTTTCAGGAGCTGCAGGTTATACCTGGTTTCAGAACTTCGAATCAAGGTGGGCTTTTCAAAATAATGGTAATTTGAACACTATTTTTACAGATAGTTGGCACCACACAGACATTCTGGATCAAAACAGCCCATGGGTACCTGGAAAGTATCCGGCCAATAGGTATAATATAGGCTTTGGACATAGCGATTACGAAGTAAATGGTCAAAGAAATTCAACATTCTGGGCACACAATGTAAAGTATATCAGGGCAAGAACTCTTCAATTTGGCTATACATTACCTGCTTCTGTTCTCAACAGGGTGAAGATACAAAGAGCAAGAATTTATGTTAATGCATATAACCTCTTTTCAATTGACAATTTAAAACAATTTCAAACTGACCCTGAAATTAGTGATGATAACGGGATCCAATTTCCTCAAAACAGAGTTATGAACTTTGGTATTAACCTCTCTTTATAGAACTTTCTTAAGCATAAATTATTTTAATGAAAAAGATATTATCAATAACCACTCTAATCGTCCTGCTAGGCATTGCAGGGTGTAAAAAGGACGAGGACTTTTTAGATATTCCACCCAATGCAATCATACCTAGTGATGTAGCATTTTCTGATCCTGCACTTGTGTTATCTATCCTCGGGGATTTATATACCCGACAACTGGATTTCTCGAATTTAAAGGGAAGACCGAATCCAGAATCAAACCTTGGTAATCCTAATTCGCCTGATGTTGAAGCAGGTTGGCGAACTTTTGCTGATTTCAGTGAAAGTTTTCCTTCTGAAAATGGCAGTTCTTTTTTAGTCCAAAGGACGGGTTGGGGGTATAACGAATGGCGTATTGATTGGCAAAGAAGCTATGCATACGTTCGGGAACTTAATCTTTTTATTCAGAGAGACAGTGCATCTACAGCACTTAGTGCGTCTGATAAATTAAGATTTATGGCTGAGGCACGCTTTCTGCGTGCAAATTTTTATTTTGATGTAGTGAAAAGAATGGGTGGCGTTCCCCTCGTTACATCCACTTTACAATATGATGCAGCCAAAGGTGACGCATCGGGTGTTCAGCTACCAAGATCAAAAGAATCAGACATCTATGATTTTGTGATTAGTGAAGCAGAAGCTATCAAAAATCAATTACCTAATGACGTTAATGAAAAATCAAGGGCTACCAAAGCAGCGGCTCTGGCTATGGAAGCAAGGGCTGCATTATACGCTGGCTCAATTGCCAAATATGGTGCTGCTACCCCTCTCGTTGCTTTGCCTGGAGGTGAAATAGGCATTCCTGTCAGCATGTCCGCTGGGTACTACACTAAAGCATTAGCTGCTGCCCAAGAAATAATTAATGGTTCTGCCGGTGCATACCAATTATATAAAGTATTACCAGACCTATCGGATAATTTCGCAGCTATTTTTCTAGATAAAAGCAGCGTAAACCAAGAGTCTATTTTTATAGAAGATTTTAAGGCTGGTGCAGGTAAAGTACAAAATTATACAGTTAACAATCAGCCTTATTCAATTTCCGACGAGGGTGGTGATGCCGGCCGTTTAGACCCTTCATTAAATCTTGTTGAACAATTTGAAAAATTAGATAACACCTTTGCACCTCTTCCAACTAAAAATGCTTCCGGTGGCCTTATTTATTATGACAATCAACAGGATATCTTTGCAAATAGAGATGCTCGTTTGGCTGGTACAGTTCTTTTGCCTAATGGTCTTTTTAAAGGAAAAAGGGTGGATATATGGGCAGGATATCAACTGGCGGATGGAAGTATTATTTCCAGTGACGAAGCAGGAAACTTAAAGGCACTGCCGGGAACCACTGACAAAGTACAGGTTGTTGGTAAAGATGGGCCGATAAATGGCTTGGAATTCAGAACTCAAACTGGTTTTTATATTCGTAAATGGCTTGATCCAACCGTTGGTTCGGGAAGAAGAGGAAGAGGCAGTGATGTTGCATTTATACGTTATCGTTATGCAGAGGTTTTACTAAATGCAGCAGAGGCAGCTTTCGAATTAGGACAAAAGGGCATTGCTGCAACATATATGAATTTGGTTCGTGCACGGGCAGGATTGACTACTCCATTATCTGCCTCAGATATTAATTTTGACCGTATCGTTCATGAGCGTCGTGTTGAATTGGCGTTTGAAGGCCACATACTGTTTGATTATAAGCGCTGGAGAATTGCTCACCTTGTTTGGGATGGCACTCCCACAACTTTACCTGATCTCGTAGCCAATATTGGTAAGGCAACTCAAAGAAGTACTCAGCCATGGGGTTTATGGCCATATAAAATTTATAATCCAGGTAACTCTAATAATGGCAAATGGATATACAAAGAAGTTCTCCCTGCTCTTGTTACAGGTGTTAATAAGTTTCAGTTTGGTAACTACTATAGCGCCATTAATGATAATATAACATCTTTAAATCCTAAGATTGTTAAACAACCAAATCAATAGTTCAATTATAAAATTGTTTATATGAGAAATAGATTCAATTATATTATGCTGTTTGCGGTATTTGCGGTGGCAGCCTCATCCTGTAAAAAGGACAATTATCCCCCACCTTCGTCTACATTATCAGGAAAAATAGTTTACAAAGGAGAAGCGATAGGTGTGGAGTACAACCAGGTTCCAATTCAAATTTATCAATACGGATTTGGTTTAGTCGCTCCGATAAATACGTCTGTGGCGCAAGACGGCAGTTATTCCGCACTGCTTTTTGACGGTGACTATAAATTCATCATTCCAAATGGACAAGGTCCTTTCCGCTGGCGGTACACTTCTTCCGGTGCTCCTGACTCTGTAGCCATCTCTATGAAGGGTAGTCAGACTATGGACATGGAAGTGACTCCATATTACATGATTAGGACACCACAAATAGCAGTAACTGGTGGTAAAGTAACGGGAACATTTAAAGCAGAAAAAATAATCACCGATGCAAACGCAAAAAATATAGAGAGAGTTAATCTCTATATCAATAAAACCCAGTTTGTTTCCGGTAATGCTGATCAGAATATTGGTAAAGCAGAGATTGCAGGTTCTGCTGTAACTGACCCAAACAACATTTCTATGACTGTTTCAATTCCATCGATAGTGCCAACTCAAAACTATGTTTTTGCCAGGTTAGGTATCAAAATAGCAGGGGTTGAAGACATGATATTGTCACAGGTTGTAAAGTTAACTTTCTAAAATATCTTAAAGGGTCATTTCAAAATGAGAATGATCCTTTTAAATACTTCCTTTAATGTTTTTATTTTAAGTAAGTGGGTACCGGGATTACAAATTTTAAGTGTTATAAGAAATGTAGTTCATAAACTATCAATCAATACACTCTCTTTGTTATTCTTATCCATATAACAACCTCAACCTTAACTGTCTGTAATCATACCTGAAAGTATTTCCTTTTTTCCCCTGCCTTTTTACCGCTGTGGTGAAATTTGAGACGAATACTTTATTACAAACGCTGGAATTTCAAGTGATTTTCCTTTTGGAAAAAGCGTGCGGAATTTTGTTTGAATTTTCAATTCACATCATGAATCATTCATTATGATAAAGCTTCTTTTTTGTGAGAGATTATACGGTAAAAAGTTTCTACCTGTTATTCTTATAGTTTGCAGCCTGGCGCTAATTCAATGCAAGGTTAATTCAACTGTAGGTGCAAAAGGTAAAGCCAAAAGCATCAGAGTGCTCTTAGTAGGGGGAGGTTCTTCTCACGACTTTAACCGTTGGTACAAACAAGCCGATGCAGCCACGCTTGATAAGGACGGTTTTGCTACCGTAACCTATACGGACAATACCGATTCTATTCTCAATCTTTTGCCCAACGCCGATGTGCTCTATTTAAGCAACAATCAACCTGTTGCCAACCCTAAAGTTCGCCAGGCGATCTCTGATCATGTAAATGCCGGAAAAGGGCTTGTCCTCGCCCATGCAGCTTTATGGTATAACTGGAAAGACTGGCCGGAGTATAATCTGCAACTGGTAAGCGGTGGATCAAGAGGGCATAATAAGTACGGGCCTTTTGATGTAACCGTTACCAATCAAAACCATCCTGTTATGGAAGGGGTGGACGCTAAGTTTAATTTGAAGGACGAGTTGTATTATTATACACCTGATCCTGCCGGACCCGGTATTGAGGTGCTTGCCAATGCCAAGGCTGAAGGCTCGGATAAAATTTACCCTTCTGTATTTATTGTAAAAAATCCTAAGGCCCGTATTGTAGGGATCGCGTTGGGGCACGATGCAGAGGCGCATGATATTGTTCCTTATCAGACCCTGCTTCGTAATGCAGTTAAATGGGTAGCACGGAAATAATTATCATTCGCATGTAATTGCTGTTACTTTTGTTTCAAACCACTGTAATCTAAATATTGCCATCAATAAATAACCATTATCATGAATGAAAAAATTACTGTTGTTATTGTAGGAATGGGGTTTGGAAAAGAATTTATCCCAATCTATCAAAACCATCCAAATATAAAAGCAGTTGGTATTTGCACCC
>JBBPZJ010000206.1:0-2309 GCA_038199395.1 Chitinophagales bacterium | reverse complement strand
GAACCAGTATATGGGATCAATCAGACCCTTGCCCGCTATCATTGCCCATGTTTGTGGAAACATAAACAGCCGTTGCCATTTTACTGCAGCTACAGCATTAGATCGCCCCCCTTCAACATCCTGCCCGCTTGTTATATATGCATATTCTTCTTTCGATAGGCGCTTTTGCCTACTCGGAACCTCATAAAAGATCCACCAGAAAATAAGCCATACAAAACCAAAAGCGCCTGTTATCCAAAACACTTCGTGCCACCCATAATAGTTAAGTATAAGAGGAACCACCAATAATGCCACTACTACTCCAACACTTGTTCCGGCATTAAAAAAACCAGTAGCTAAAGCTCTTTCTTTTTTTGGAAACCACTCTGCAACCGTCTTCATGGCGGCTGGGTAGTTACCTGCTTCCCCCAAACCTAAACCTACCCGTGCTAATCCAAAACCGAAAGCACTTCTGGCTAACGAATGCAGCATTCCAGCAATGCTCCAAACAACAATGGTAATAGTATAGCCCAGTTTAGTTCCTATTTTGTCAATTAGCCATCCAAAAGAAACAAGGCCAATTGCATAGGCGGCCGTAAACGCCATAACGATATGGGCGAAGTCAGTTTCGGTCCACAGAAATTCCTTTTCAAGTATTGGTTTTAATAAACCAATTATCTGCCTGTCGAGATAGTTTATTGTAGTAGCAAAAAACAATAAGACTACAATAATCCACCGGTAATTTTTAATTTTCGTTGCAGACATTCACAAGTTTTTTCATGCAAAAAATTTTGATGCAATAATGGAACTTTGATATTATCCTAACCTAAGGCGCAACTGTTACCAACTCAGCGTACTTTTTAAAATGCTCTTTTAACCCGTCCCAATCTTTATTACGAATAAGGTCTTTATTCATAAGTGGACTACCTACACCAAAAGCATCGGCGCCGGCCTTTTTGAAACTTACAATATTTTCCAGGCTAATACCTCCTGTAGGCACGAGCTTTACATCATTTAGCGGAGCTTTTACATCTTTAATATAATTTGGGCCAAGCGTACTTGCAGGAAAAACTTTTACCATTGATGCGCCCCATAACCATGCTTTGTAAATTTCGGTTGGTGTAAACGCTCCGGGAAAAACAGGAATTTCCTTTTTTACACATGAACATATAATTTTCCTTCGTACGATTGGCGTTACTATAAACTGCGATCCTGCTTCAATTGCTTTATTTAAATCTTTTTTAGTGCAAACAGTTCCTGCACCTACGTTTAACTTATCGGGGTAGAGCTCAAGTGCATAAATGATCATCTCTTCTGCACCCGGTGTATTCATTGTTATTTCTATTGTTGTTAAACCTGCTTCCAAATAGACAGGAAGAATTTGTATTACATCTTCGAAACTAAGATTTCTTACAATTCCGATTACAGGTACCCGGTTAAATAAATCCCACGAAAATTTCCTTTGACTCATTTGCTAAATCTTTTAATACATGTTTTTCAAAAATTAACCTTTGTCCTTCCAGTGCTGCTTTATCAACCAAGTCATTCGGTATTATTGTTGTGCTTTCTGAAAGATCATATTCTTCTATAGCGAGTTTATAATACTCATGTAAGTTACCGCCACTGCACAATAGAAGCGGTATGTTTTTGTTTAAAAAATAGCTTATCTCACTGCCTATTAGCAAGCCACTTAAGTAATAGGTATTTTGTTTCTTATCTAGTTTCTCAAACAATTGATTTGTTCTTACAGTAAATAAGCCATTTAAAATGTTTGAACGTTTGGCTTCATGCAAACCTAGTTTAAATGCATTGGCATCTTCATCAGAAAAATTATTTAAATCACTCACTTGAACAGAGTCTTTCAAAATGCTATGCTGGCTCATTACCTTAAATAATTCTCCCGTCATAAAAGTCTGAAACTTTATTAGCTCACCATTTTGAATATATATGTGCTTAGAATGCGTGCCGGGAAAAATGAACACTCCTTCCTGTGGTATTCCCCGAGAGCTTTTTAATAAAGACAACAGTCCTATCAATTGAGTTTCCTCTCCCCGCATTACGTCGTTCTCGCTCTGAACACCGGAAATGAGAACGATTTCGTGAAGGAAATTATCCGTGGCAGCAAAACGTTTAATAATTGCGCCTGAGCCATTAATAGCAAAGGGCACTTTTGCATACGCAATATCTTGCATGCCGATGGAAGAAGAAGCCATTCCTGAAATTAAAATAGTGACATGTTCAAGTTTGACAGAAGTCTGGGCTGATAACTCATCAATTTGCTTTTTCAGATACTCACGAAATAATTGCTCCCTGGTAATTGTCTTGTTTTC
>JBBPZJ010000205.1:0-12789 GCA_038199395.1 Chitinophagales bacterium | reverse complement strand
CCCACAGATCGACAGATGCGTTTTGATAATTGTAATATAAGCTATCGGGCTGTCGGTATAAGTTGTAGGATTGATTAATGCGAAGATCAAGTCCTCCTGCAAAACGGAAGTAAGGAGATACCAGCGGACGACTCAGTTGCAAATAAAATGCCTCAACATTATCCAACCCCGTACGATCACTGTTTATTCTGCTATAGCCCAGCGTGCCTGTTATGAAGCTATGCAGGATACTGTTTTTAGAATACATAAAATCATAACCAAACCTCGGGTTTCTGCTAATATCGTGCAGTGCAGTTACCTGTACCTTTTGCCCGGCACCTGCCAGATTGCTTTCTCCTGCGGTTATCCTTTGCCGGTTAAGTCCACTAAAATCCATAGAACCGGTTATGCTAAATAGGTCTTTTGTTATTACAACAACGTCTACTGAGTCTTTTGTCCCTTTAATAGGTCTTACTAAAACCCGTGCATCCTGTATAAACTCAAGCGACCGCAAATACCGCTCATTATCAGAAAGCAAATAAGGGTTTAGTCTGCTCCCTTCTTTAATAAACAGGTTGTGCCTGATTACCCAATCGTAAGTATCAGTGTGCAAGGCGTTCAATATTTTCGTACCATAATAAGTTAACATTTGAGAAGTATCAGTAAATACTTTTTCAAAACCCATTTCCTGTGTTATAATGGAACGAATAACTTTTCCCTGGTGTTCTATAAAAGGAACAACACTTTTCGTGTTTAAGACAGTTGCTTTTACAGAACTATCGGGTGGAGAAACGGTAATTGAGTTTTTAACTTTATTAAATATATTATTAAAGAACCGGCTCTTTTTATTCGGCACCTTCGTTTGCTTCTGTCCTTGCACGGAATCGTAGGATAACAGTATGCAGCTTAGTAAACAAACTAAATATGATAAGCTCTTTTTCATTTGATCCTGCGCCATCGCCTTCGAAACCTATGGACGGTAAAAATAAACGATTTCGTATTCCATATGTTCATCCAAACAAACGATATCATCTATCTCCTTCCCTTTTCATTATTATAAAATAAAAGCTCCAAACAACCCTTATTTCCAACTTTTCCAACAATTCTTAACTTTTTGTTAATAATTATTTCATTTTTAAGGTGTACTAGTGTTCTTTATATAATATTAACCGTTAATTTGCCGATTAAAGTTACCGATTGGCCGATAAATTTTAATTTTCAGCTTTGCTAAATATGCGTAAACATTACGAATTGTCTATCGTTCTTCCTATGTGCCGACCAAAACAAGGCTGGGAAAATTGCTTGAAAGAAAACATGCAATTGCTCGATATTGAGTTTAATTATTCTATCTCAATTCAATACATCATAGTGAATGATGGGTTTGAGAACGATCATCTCTTAAGCCTTTTTGACGTAATACAACAATCTGAAGCGAACGTAAAATTTATTTCCTACCGGGAAAACATGGGCAAAGGGTATGCTTTGAGAACGGGTGTGGCTACTGCTGCAGCGCCAGTCGTCATTGTCACCGACCTCGATTTTCCCTACGAAGCAAAAGATATCAAAAATGTACACGCATTACTTGCATCAGGTAATGAGATTGTAACAGGCAAAAGAAAAGCAGAATATTATAAAGCAACACCTTTTAAAAGAAAGGTTCTGTCTAAAGCGTGTATCGCAATGAACAGGTATTTGCTAAAGATGCCTCTAGGCGACGCCCAGTCCGGTTTGAAAGGTTTTAATAAAAAAGGAAAAAACTTATTTCTTCAGACTTCTATTAATCGGTTCTTAGTTGATACAGAATTTTTAGTTCTGGCAAATAAACAAAAGTTAGATATTGCTGTATTGGAACTTAACTTAAAAAATGGCGTTAAGTTTTCTACTATGGGCTGGAAGGTTCTAATTGCAGAAGGAAAGAATTTCTATAAAATCATTAAGATAAATAAGAGCAGTTATTCTCCTTCAAAAGTTAAAAAATATGCACAACCGAAAGGTGCTGTTAACGTTTGATCTTGAAGAATTTGACATTCCAAATGAGTATGGTTCAAATCTTTCGTGGGAAGAGCAATTAACAGTTGGCCGGCGAGGCATGCTAGCATTATCAGAGGTTTTGAGCCATCATGAAATACCCGTTACCATTTTTGCAACTGCTGCCTACGCACTGGAAAACAGGGAACAATTAAGAGATTTGGCGCAGGAACACGAAATAGCATCTCACACTTACTATCACTCAAATTACAATAACGATCATCTTCTGCAATCGAAAACAGTTTTAGAAGAAATAACAGGTAAAAAGGTGTTGGGGCTAAGAATGCCTAGAATGAAACCGGTAGATATGTCACTGGTGAATGATGCAGGCTATACATATGACTCCTCCATTAATCCAACGTTTATTCCCGGTAAATATAACAATACCCGCTTACCCAAAACATTGTACAAAGAGAAAAATGTATATCGGTTTCCATGTTCTGTTTCTCCGAATACACGAATTCCTTTGTTTTGGCTTACTTTTAAAAATTTCCCCTATTTACTGTATAAAAAATTGGCTGTAGATACCCTCAAAAGCTACGGTTACCTTAACCTTTATTTCCACCCCTGGGAATTTACAGATATAAGTAAATATTCATTGCCCAGTTACGTAAAAAAGCATTCGGGAAATAGATTGGTAGAAAAATTACATAGACTAGTAAATGATTTTAAGAAAGAAGGCTTGTTCGAGACTATCAATAGTTTCCTGGAGCAAGAATTGAGCTTCGATGACGGCACTAAATCTTCTATTAATTAAGCCGTCAAAAAATATTTTTTCATCCTATTGTAATTGGAATAATTTGAAAAACATCGAAGTTTTACCCGAATAACTTGGAGGGGCAATTAAATGATAATTAAAAAATTAAAATCGATTTAAAAAATAATGCTTTGGGCGACGGCAACAAGCAATGTAAGTAATATCGTTGTAAATTACAATCAGAAAAACGTCAGCATTAAAAAAAATATTTCTAGAATTTGTTAAAAATATTTTTTTCAACAACCGAAGAATCATTATTTTTATCATACCCCCAATTTTTTAACGCTTACTAACGATCAATTACGCTTTATGAAAATTATTCAAATCATTAGCTTGCTTTTTACTATTTCTTCTGTTATTATGGTTTCTTATGTAAGTTTTTCAAATTACATAGCTCTTAAAAAAGAGGCCAGGAAAATTTAAAATACAGTCTCAAAGTACAGTATTAGAAAAAGCGCCACTATAAGGACGCTTTTTTAGTTTAGACACTTTGAAATAAACAATAAGGCAAATTTCGATTTGACTTGTGCTCTTCCAGTTAAAATAATTTATTCATCTTCCTGCAAGAGCTACTAATATTTTCAGTAATTCGTCAAACTTACTCGAGTGACATATTAAGCATTGTCAACAAAATTTGCAAGGCTAGTGCCGGTTATATAAGTCCACCCTTCAGCAAAGTTTTCTTTTGCAAAATCAGGGTTATTTTGTGGAAAGGTCGCAAGACCGTCATGAGTTAATTTTAACCGTGTTGCAGATCCTTCATAGAACAATTCGAACGTAACAACCGAATACCTTTCATAACCTTCGTACGTCCAGCTGTAGGATATTTTTTTACCAGCAATTACTTCAGTTATTTTGCAGACATGCACGTAACTTCTACTATCCTTACCTCCTTCAAATCGAAATTCGAAACCCAGTTCCGGTCTAAAGTCAGCCAGATCAAAATACCATTGCTTCAATTGATCTTTATCGGTTAGGGCTCTCCAAACTTTTTCAATCGACGCTTTGTAAGTACGCTCAATAACAAATGGAATACTGCTCATTTTCTTTTCAATTTTTTTGTTGATCTCAGTTTTTTTGTTGGTGAGGTTCATTTGTAAGGTAGCTTTCCAATGCATCTAATCTCGCTGTCCAGAACTTTCGATATTGTTCTAGCCAGCGGTTCCGTTAGTAAATAAACCCTTTGGCAGGTAAGAATTTGAGCACGGGAGGGAAAAATATTTTTCGGGTTAATTGATGTGTGACTGGTAAATAGGGACGAAAAGCCCTTGCGGGGATTTATACTTTCCTTAGGTACATTTGTTGCCCATATTTGTTTTAAAAAGCCCGTTTTTGAGTTTTAGGTGCGGGCCTTTTCTATACCCTGAAATTAGGTGTTTTATATTGGGGTAACAAGCAGAATTACACAAAAAAACACAACCATTTTAAGGAGCAAAACCAAGCATTGATGGCTCGGTGATAGCTTATGAACTGCGAAAAATCATTCGCGGCTATTTTCCCAACTTTAAACAGTGCTGCGTAGCCTGGCAGATCATCGCAAATGAAAAGATTACTGACCCTGTAATGAGCATATGCGAACATAAAGGATGGAAATACATTATTACCCTATCGGATGGCAGCCCGCCTTGCCTGCAGTACCAGCTTAAGGATGACCCTGCAACACATCACAACAGCTTTGTTCATCAGTTGCCGGGCACGACAAAAAACAACTCCAATTACCCAACAATTTTATTGGGTGGAAGACTTGCTGCACAAGAAACATACCTTGCATTACGTGCAATGCAAAGAAACAGTCAGTAATGAAAAAACAAATAAAAAATGAGGAGAAGAACAATGGCTATACTATGGAGCATTTGTACAGCAGAAATTCTTTCGGTGCACTGCAGAACTATTATCAGTGCAAAAAACATCAGGTGAGGTTGCATTGCGGATAAAGCCAGATAAAAGAAACTCCCGCTTCGGGCGACAACCCTGCGCCCTCTAAAACAGGAATTTTTAAACCCATTTAGAACCATCTTTCATATAGTCTAAACCACAAGACCGGTACTACCTACAAGGACAGCTATAGAACCTGCCTGACGGGCGAAGCCTTGCCTCATGTTTGTATGCCAGTACAACGAGAGGAAATTATTTTTACTCACGGAATAGCTGTTATCTATACTTTCTAATTAAAATAAAAAAGAATGATTTAATTTCGCAAACTATTTGAGCTTAATAGACTACCGTGTTTAACCGGATTTACGGTTTTTAAGTTACTTTTTAAAAGAATATATGAAATTATCGAAGTTTATTTTTGATCTTCCTCTTAACCTCATTGCCCAAAATCCTACGAAAAAAAGAGAAGACAGCCGAATGATGGTTGTTCATAGAAAGACCGGGCAGTTAGAGGATATGCATTTTCGTGATATCCTGAATTATTTTGATGATAAAGATGTTTTTGTAGTCAACAACACCAAAGTATTTCCTGCGAGAATGTATGGAAGAAAGGAAAAAACGGGTGCGGTAGTAGAGGTTTTTTTACTAAGGGAATTAAATGCAGCTAATCGTCTTTGGGATGTTATCGTTGATCCCGCTAGAAAAATTCGTGTCGGCAATAAATTATACTTTGGTGATAACGATGAACTGGTGGCTGAAGTAATCGATAACACAACAAGCCGTGGACGTACAATAAAATTTCTATGGGAAGGAGCGGAAGAAGATTTCAAACAACAATTAGAGGCATTGGGTGAAACGCCATTACCGAAGTACATAAAGCGGAAGCCGGATGAAGAGGACCGAGAAAGGTACCAAACAGTTTACGCCAAACACGAAGGTGCTGTTGCAGCCCCAACCGCAGGTTTCCACTTTAGCAAAGAGTTAATTAAGCGTTGCGAAATAAAAGGAATCCGATTTGCAGAAGTGACACTTCATTCAGGCCTGGGAACTTTTCGACCTCTTGAAGTAGAAGATCTTCACAAGCATAAAATGGATGCTGAATTTTACCAGATAGATGATTTTGCGTGCAAAATTGTTAATAAGGCCAAAGAAGACGGAAGACGTATTTGCTCAATAGGCACTACTACCATGCGTGCGCTCGAAAGCAGTTATACATCTCAACAGTTGCTTAAGCCAAGCGAAGGATGGACTAACAATTTTATTCACCCACCTTATGATTTTAATGTAGCAAATTCGATGGTCACGAACTTTCATTTGCCAAAAAGCAGTTTATTTATTCTGACTTGTGCTTTTGGAGGTTATGACCTTATAATTGAAGCTTATAAGAAAGCTATAAAAGACAAGTATAAGTTCTCCACCTATGGTGATGCAATGTTGGTGTTGTAGGAGAAGGTTATAATTTGGGTTTTAATTAGTGCATTGAAGCCAGCATTAAAACGAAGAATATTTTAATAAGACTAAATTAAGAGAATCGAGAAGCCGCATTGAACGATGCGGCTTCTTTTATGTTTTCCTGTTATTTTCAGTAAGAAATTAAGGTGAAGCAACATGCCAGATGTTTTCTCGTTCTTAATTCTATTTCGGAGTTTTTAAAAAATTCCATTCGCCTTCAGGCGGAAAAATGTGAAGGCCTTTGTTGATAAACCATATAAATGTAATACAAGCGCTCCCTAAAAGGTATCCGATGTAACCATGATTTCTGATTCTCATAAGTTTAAATTGAACGGAAGATGGACTTTTTTGCAATAGCGATGAATAGTGTTATAATGGTTAACGTCGCCATTATAATTTTTATTGCAGCGAGATTTTCTAGTTTTTTTTCTGTTATACTATTTTTCTTTATTGAATTTCAAAGAAGTTTTATTCAAAAGAAAACGAGTTCCTTATGTAGGATGTAAGTACTTGAACAAAAGTGTAAAGAACGGTTAGACTTCATATCGTTTTTTTGTTTACTTGACGCACAATAAAAAACCGCCTTTTTTAAAGCGGTTTTTTATTTCAACATTTTTAAAAAAAATATCTATAGTTAGATCGAATATGACGTCCACTTTTCGCTACTCTCATTGCTTTTAACCACGTTTTCAATAAAAGCCATTCCTCTAATACCTTCAGTAATAGAAGGAAATTCTATAAGGCTATTGTCAACAGTTGTATTATTGATCCTGGCTGATAAAGTATGAGCAAAATTTCGGTAGATGTTACCAAAGGCTTCTAAATACCCTTCCGGATGCCCGCCGGGAGTACGTTGGTTTTGTTTAGCTAAATTACCTACGAAAGGAGTTCCTGCTCTCAATATTTCCATTGGCTTGTCAAGCCATTTTACTGTTAATGTATTTGGCTCCTGCTGATGCCATTCTAGCCCTCCCAGTTCGCCATAAACTCTTATTGACAAGTTGTTTTCTTCGCCCGCGGCTATCTGCGATGCAGTCAGCACTCCTGTAGCTCCGTTATCAAACTTTAAAAGGACTCCTCCATCATCATCTAATAAACGGCCTTCTACTACTATATTAAGATCAGCACATAATTGAGTAACCTGAAGACCTGTGATATATTCTGCAAGGTTAAAGGCATGGGTTCCAATATCGCCCATAACACCACTTTTCCCCGACTTCTTTGGGTCGGTACGCCATGCCGCACCCGCATTACCCGCTTCTCTTTCTGATAGCCTGCTCAGCCAGCCTTGCTTATAATCAACATATACTTTTCTTATTTTTCCAAGGGCCCCATTAGCAACCATGTCTTTTGCCTGTTTCACCATAGGGAAACCGGTATAAGTGTGAGTCAGACAGAGTATCAAGCCCGTTTCATCCAACTTCTGTTTTAAACTTTGTGCTTCTTCTAAAGAAACAGTGATGGGCTTTTCTATCACTACATGAAAACCTTTATCTAAAGCCATAATTGCCGGCGGGTAATGTGCAAAGTTTGGTGTAACAATAGTTACAAAGTCCATTCTTTCGCCCTCGGGTAACTGGCTTTCCTTTTCAATCATCTCCTGGTAAGTAGTATAAATTCTGTCTTCAGGAAGAAATAGTGAACGTCCGCTATCTACAGCAATTTCTTTATTAATACTTAAAGAGCCACATACGAGTTCTACCAATCCATCCATATTGGCAGCTATGCGATGGATGCTGCCAATAAAGGCATCTTTTCCACCACCTACCATGCCCATCCGTAATTTTCTTTTCATAGCAAACAAGGTTTGATTTTAGTTTTTTATTTATTAAGCGATTGCAAAAATATAATAACCGTAACAGGATTATTTACATAAGAGCCCAAAAAAATAAATTTAATTGATTAAATGTAAAAAGTATTCTCAGAATACATTACAAACAAGACAGCCGGTGTAACTCTTCTTTATTGTTTTCGGAAAATTGAAGTTTATATCTGCCATACAACAGCAGTATAATGGTGCAACCCAGCAGGTTAAGTATTACATGGTGGCCAATCTTCTGCTATTAAAAACCTAAACTGCATTTAGTTGAAGCAAGTGCAAAAAAAGGAGAAATTTGCATTCCTCCTTTTTTTAAAAATTTATACTACTTCATCTTTACGGATTTCACAATCTCCAGCGCCTCTTTGGCCAAGGCTTCTATCTTGTTGTAGTCTTTAGCTTCAAGTAGTTGCTTACTAATAAGTTTACTACCCATTCCTACTGCAGTAACACCTGCTTTAAACCAACCTGCAATGTTTTCTCTATCCATTTCAACTCCTCCTGTGGGCATAAACATTATTCCAGGAAACAGTTCTTTAATAGCGCTTACAAAGCCCGGTCCTAAAATGTTTCCGGGAAATATTTTTACAAGCTTAGCTCCAAGTTGTTCTGCCTTAATTATTTCAGTTGGAGTCATACATCCGGGTACCCACAGCATATCGTTTTGAATAGCAACTTTCGCAGCATCTTCAACTAATCCCGGGCTTATGATATAATCTGCACCCGCATCGATAAAAGCCTGTGCAGCATCAGCATTCTTGATTGTTCCTATTCCCAAATACATTCCCTTTAATTCACTTTCACACAATTGCTTCATTTCTTTAAAGTTCTTCAGCGCAGCCTCTCCCCTGTTTGTATATTCCACTGTTCTGATACCGGCATTAAATAATGCTCTTAAAACATTGAGACTAACTTCTATGTCTTTATAAAAAAATAAAGGAAGAATACCTTGTTCCGGAATGATTTGTAGTAATTCTGTCTTCTTATCCATATGGTCTTTTAGTTTTTAGATAAAGCGTATTTGAAATAAAAGTGTGTAATTGAAAGTGAAGGTACAAAGCATTAAGGTTTAATAGAAAAGTGAATAAATTTTTATTTACGCAATCGTAGCCCAAGTTTTTTTCCTTAATAAAGTAAATTAATGAAATGTGAATAAGTATATTTGGCCTGCTTTTGCTTATAGCATTTTTAATCAATAAAAAAATAAATAACGATGCCTAAAAAAGTTGTTACGCTCGGAGAAATCATGTTGAGATTATCAACTCCCGATTTCAAGAGATTTGTACAAGCTGATACCTTTGATGTAACATATGGAGGTGGAGAAGCTAACGTATCTGCAGCTATTTGTAACTATGGTGAAAATGGAGTTTTTGTAACTAAAGTTCCTGACAACCCCATTGGTCAGTCTGCAATTAACCACCTGCGCCGCTATGGAGTAGATACCCAGTTTATAGCTCGCGGAGGTGACAGGCTAGGCATTTATTTTCTTGAGACAGGTGCATCAATGAGGGCGTCACAAGTTGTTTACGACCGTTCGGGTGCCTCTATTGCTGAGGTAGACTCAAGTGAATTTGATTGGGACAAAATATTTGATGGCGCTGATTGGTTTCATACAACAGGCATTACTCCTGCGTTAAGTGATAAGGCTGCTGCACTGGCCGAAGCCGCCTTAAAAGCTGCTAAAGCAAAAGGCATTACCACAAGTATCGACCTTAACTATCGTAAAAAGTTATGGACAAAAGATAAAGCCCGCCAGGTGATGACCAAACTTTGCCAATATGTTGATGTTTGTATTGGCAACGAAGAAGACGCTGATACGACTTTAGGCTTCAAGGCAGAAGGCACAGACATTACCAAAGGAGAGCTAAACCTGGAAGGTTATAAAAGTGTGTTTAAACAGATGCAGGAAAAGTTTGGTTTTAAATACATAGCATCTACACTACGTGAAAGTCATAGTGCGTCTGACAATGGCTGGAGCGCATTGGTTTATGATGGCAAAGAATTTTACCACAGCAGGCAATATGACGTTCGCATTGTAGACCGTGTTGGAAGCGGAGATTCTTTTGCCAGTGGCTTTATATATGGACTTGTAACAGGAATGCAAATGAACGAAGCTGCTGAATTTGGTGTAGCGGCTTCTGCATTAAAGCACACTATACCCGGCGACCTTAACCATGCAACACGAAAAGAAGTTCTTGAACTGATGAAAGGTGATGCTTCAGGCCGGGTTCAGAGATAAAGTGCCCCAGCCCTAAAGGGAGAAGAGAGATAAATCCATTTGGCCTTGTTGGTAGGCGGATTTATTTTTTAAAGAAGGACTATGGTACCGGCGATAGTTTTCATAGCATCATCGTTGCATCGCACACTACAGCCTCATAACCTTTATTCAGCTCGGTAACCTCCGGGCAAACTTTACACTCAAAACTTTAAACATTAAACTTATGATCATCGATTCATTATCTAACTCTGACAAATATGTAAGCCTCCATCCCCGCTTTGCCAAGGCTTTTGAATGGATAAAAAGCCAAAATCTACAAACGATCGAACCAGGAAAATTTCCAATTGAGGGGCCTGAACTTCATGCAGGTGTAACAGACAGAGAAGGCTATTCGAGAGAAGAAGCAAAGTTTGAATGTCATAACAACTGGCTAGACATACAAGTTTGCCCGACAGGTAAAGAACAGATAGGATGGAGCGCAAGAGAAAGAGTTTCTTTACCAAAGGGAGAATACAATGCAGAGAAAGATGTGACCTTTTATAATGACAAACCTGATACTTATTTTACGCTGCAGGCCGGTCAATTTGCTATCTTTTATCCTGAAGATGTGCATGCACCGCAGATTGGTGAAGGAATGATAAAAAAGCTGGTCGTGAAAGTAAAGTTATAGTTTAGAACTCAAAAAGAAATACCTCAAATAAAAACAGCCGCAAAGAGCGGCTGCATTTATTTGTCCATTAACTTATAATTCATCGTCTTTTATATCTGCAATATTCATCAGGTTTTTCTGCAACCCTTTTTTAAAATCTTCATTCTTCTGAACAGGAACAGAGATAATTTCGGTTTTATTGAGGTGTGAATAAATGAACTTGTGAACTCTTTTCCTGAAATTGTTTTCATACAGCTAATTCTAAAACTTATCGTTCTCGCCAATGGATGAAGGTTCTATATCAACAGGTAGGCACCCTTCTACAGCTTCATAAATGTTTGGTATTAACTCTTCGATTGTTTCTGCCTGGGTAACACATCCTGGAAGAGCCGGCACTTCAGCCCATAACCCACCTTCTTCGGCTTGATGTATTATTACTTTCAACTTCATGGTCTCAAAATTAAAACTAATTATTTCAAGCATCTTTATTTTCAGTCTCGATTCCCGCTACTGTTAAAACGTCATGGCCTGTAGCATCTCCTTCTTCCTGTGGCTTTCCGAATGCGGTATACAAACCTTGCTCAAGTTTAAATTTTTTGTTCGATTGTGCTGTTCTCACCAATTAGTATCTACTAAAGGTTGATTAAAAGATGAATTAAACCGCCTGTAACAATAATTTTAATTGATACGCTTGTTAAGTAAGACCCGGAAGCCGGGGCTACACCCCGCCAAAAATAGAAAAACCTCCGTCGACACATATCATAGCTCCTGTTACAAATTGCGATGCATCGCTTAACAACCAAACCAGCGCTCCCTTCAACTCGTCGGGATGACCGAAGCGTTTAAACGGCGTTTGCCTGATTACCATCTCTCCTCTTTCGGTATAACCGCCTTCTGGTTTTGTAAGCAGATTCTTGTTTTGCTCTGTTAAAAAGAAGCCGGGTGCCAAAGCATTCATCCTGATCTTATCACCGTATCTTCTCGACAATTCCACCGCATACCACTGATTGTAGCAATCAACCGCAGCCTTACCCATGTTATAACCTAAAACTTTTGTAATAGCTCTCTTAGAATTCATTGAAGAAATATTGACTATGCTTCCCTTTCCGCTTTTTGCAATTTCTTCACCAAAAATTTGGGTGGGAATGACCGTACCCCATAAATTAATGTCGACTGCTCTTCTCATTCCCGCTATATTCATTTTAAAAATGTCTTGCTCAGGCTGTAAAACGCCTTCAGGTATATTGCCGCCTGCAGCATTTACGAGACCGTCAATTTTACCAAAAGCCTCTAAAACTTTCTCTTTTGCTTCTTCAAGCTGTCGTTCATCCATTACGTCTGCTACAACCCCTATTGCACTTCCTCCGTTTGCATTAATAGCTGCAGATCTTTCATTTGCCACTTCTTTTTTTCTTCCAAGAATGGCTACTTTTCCACCGGCTTCTACAATTGCATCTACAAAAGAATTTCCCAATATTCCCGTTCCTCCGGTAACTACTACGACCTTGTCTTGTAAACTGAACATGTTATTGTCTTGCATGATATTTCTTGAATTGATTTATAAAATAATTTCACAGGTAAAGTTAGCAGAAAGCATATATGTTACTACAACTGATGTCGTCACTATTGTCAAAATCACTTGTTGATAATATTGTATTTTTTGATTCCGTACAACTCCTTTACATAACTGAGATTGTAGAAGTCAGATTGAAAACAAATGACCGGCGGAGCTTTAAGAATTATTTCTTTCAATATTTTACGCTGAAAGAAAGGGTATTGATATAGCTTTTTAGCCACGGAAGACTCGTAATCACTAAAAGTAATTTCGGACTGACCGGCACGTTTTGCCTCTTCAAGAATGCTTAGCCTTTCCTGCATTACCTGCTTATAGAAATAGCCTGACAATAAACTGTCGGTAACCTTTTTCATATTCCCCGACGAAAAAATCAGGATGCTAAAAAGCAGGTATCTATATGAATAAAGCTCGCCTGCAAAAACCAAAGAGGTTGATG
>JBBPZJ010000204.1:0-6179 GCA_038199395.1 Chitinophagales bacterium | reverse complement strand
GTTATATCCAGTTCCGCTACATCCGTAAAAACATAATCATACTGATTATTTTCCTCCGACAGCATTTTCAATTCGCTTCCCAACTGTCCATTCTGACCTGTTACCAGCACTATAGGTTTTGCCATTCTAAGTTTATAAGTTCTTGCTTTTTTAAATTTTATTTTAATAGTCAACTACCAAATGTTATCGTGACTGATTAACAAAGCGAAGAACATGATTTGTGATATATTGCAACTGATCTTCTTCTAACTCGGTATGCATCGGTAAAGAAATAACTCTTTCTGTTAACCAATCTGTTTCAGTCAAATTATAATTACCACCTCCAGACGCTGCGAACATGTTTTGGCGGTGAGCAGGAACAGGATAATAAATCATTGACGGAATTTGTTTACTTGCCAGATAGCTGCTCAACTCATCTCTGCCAACACCATGGAGTACCAGCGTGTATTGATGATACACGTGATTAGAGAAGGCAGTTTTTTGGGGTATGGTAATTTTATCATTTCCTTTAAAAGCTATATCATAAAAAGCAGCTACCGCCTGACGTGAAATTATGTATTCGTCAAGGTACTTCAACTTAACATTTAATACTGCTGCCTGAATAGTGTCTAACCTGGAATTACAACCTACCATTTCATGATAATATCTTACTTTTTGGCCATGATTAGCAATCATTAGCAATTTTTCTGCAAGCACATCGTCATTCGTAAAAATTGCTCCTCCATCGCCATAAGCACCCAAATTTTTAGAAGGATAAAAAGAGGTTGTGCCAATGGTACCCATAGTTCCCGTTTTTTTAACAGTACCATCAGAAAAAGTATAATCGCAACCTATTGCCTGTGCATTGTCTTCGATCACAAATAGATTATGCCTGTCAGCTATGGAAATAATTTCTTCCATATTTGCCGCCTGGCCATAAAGGTGCACCGGCACAATAGCCTTTGTTTTAGATGTTATGGCTGCTTCAACTGCCTTTGGGTCAATATTAAAAGTCTCCTTATCTACTTCAACAAAAACGGGCTTTAGCCTCAACAGTGCGACCACTTCAGTAGTAGCAACATAAGTAAAGGAAGGAGTAATCACTTCATCTCCAGGCTCGAGGCCGAGTGCCATCATCGCAATCTGTAGAGCATCAGTGCCATTAGCACAGGGTATCGTGTGTTTTACATTCAAATAAGATGACAAATTTTTAGTGAAATCTTTTACAGGTTTTCCATTTATGTAAGCAGCACTATCCAGCACCTGATGAATACCTTCGTCTACCTGCTCCTTAATTTTAAGGTACTGGGTTTTAGTATCCACCATTTGTATCGGCCTCATATTGTCAGTTTTCTAAGCGGGCAAAGCTACATTAAAAAGCCTTTTAGCCATCTTGTCGAGTTGTAAGGTATCGAAGCTTTATTTTTGTTTAAACTATATACTCAGCCGTGCAGAGACTTCTTTATCACATTTTTGTGAGACTATATCCTTTTATTGTAAAACTTGCTTCCCCTTTTAATAGTAAGGCAAGACTTTGGATAAAAGGGCGGGAAGATGTTTTTACGAAAATGAGGAAGGTGATTAAACCGGAAGATCGAATAATTTGGATGCATTGCTCTTCTCTTGGAGAATTCGAACAAGGAAGGCCTGTACTAGAAAAACTTAAGAATGAATACCCATCTTATAAAATATTACTGACTTTTTTTTCGCCATCGGGCTATGAGGTAAGAAAGAGCTATACCGGTGCTGATTATATTTTTTATTTACCTGCTGACAGCAGCAAAAATGCAAGAACGTTTTATAAGATAGCAAATGCAAAGCTGATCATTTTTGTTAAGTACGAGTTTTGGTATTACTATCTTCATGAAGCGAAAAAACGTGGCTTGCCCTTATTACTCATATCAGCCATATTTAGAAAACAGCAGCCTTTTTTTTCTAAATATGGCGCTTTCCATAGAAGCATGTTGTCTTGCTTTAGCCACATTTTTGTACAGAATAACGAATCTGTTTTGTTGTTGAAAAAGATAGGATTAAGTCAAAATGTAACCCTATCCGGAGATACTCGTTTTGACCGGGTAATAGAAATTGCTGAACAGGCACAATCTAATTCTTCGATTGAAAACTTTTGCGCAGGTTCACCTGTAATAGTTGCAGGAAGCACATGGTCAGAAGATGACAAAGAATTAGCACATTATGTAAACACAAGAAATAGAATAAAATTTATTATAGCACCTCACAATATAGACAGATCAAGATTGCAGGAATGTAAAGCGCTTTACAAAAACTCAATTTTATATTCCTCGTTAAGCTCTTCTGCAAGTACAGAAAATATCAACACAATCATTGTAGATAATGTTGGTATGTTAAGTAGTTTATATAAATATTCAACTATTTCGTATATCGGCGGAGGTTTTGGTGCGGATGGAGTACATAACGTACTGGAAGCGGCGGTTTACGGCAAGCCAGTAGTGTATGGACCTGAATATGAAAAATTTATAGAAGCAAGTGAGCTAATTGAATGCGGAGGAGGTGTAAGTATAAATGATGCACTGGAATTAGAATCGGCTTTTGACCACCTTTTAAGCAATCAAACGGATTTTGATCTCAAGTCGCAAGCTTCAATCAATTACGTTTACAGCAACCGGGGTTCCACCCAGAAAATTCTTCAGTTCATTCAGGAAAAGCGCCTTCTTACCAGTTGATCAAAGGTGTTAACAAGATCTAAAGAAGTGTCCCATCCAAGTTTTACTTTCAGTTCACGTTGTATCCAAAATTCAGCCTCAGCGTAAATATGAAATGTATTAATCGTTTTTATCGATCGTTCATACATCGTTTCATCTCCCCTGAATAATTCATTTATAAAACGGTGCCTGTCATTGATACTAACTGCTTTTTTCAGATCCCTTATCGGTGCTTCCTGCAAAATTGAGCTCATTTCTGCTTTGTTCTGCTTCAGTTTATCATTTAAAGATGAAGCAGTTCCTTCAGCAACCATCGTATCATTTAACTCGTATACTACTTTTTCCTGGTGAGCTAAAGTTGGCACTTCTAATACAGGATCTAAAGCCCATAACGTTGTTTTTTCTCCGTGCGATGGAAATACTGAATACCATGGTTTCTGCTCAACGAAATGGGGAATAGGCTCAGGCTCCGGTTTCGGAGTAGGGTTGGGAGCAGGTTCTGGCAAAGGAGACTCAGGCTCCGGCATCGGTTCAGCAATTGGCACTGGTTCTTGCTCAGGCTTCGGAACCGGCTTATATAAACTGGTGTCAGCGTCCTGTTGTGAGACCTGCCGGGAAATAACTGAAACATGCGGAACGACCACAGAAACTTTTTTATTTAGGTTTACCTCTGATTGATCAACCTTCATTAATAATTCGCTGTGTAAAAGCTGGGCTGTTATTAGCATATTCTCAATATCAGCTTTTTGCGATAACTGCTCCTGCAATTTGTTTATCAAAACGCCTACTCTTTCCATTGGAAAATATACTTTTGAAGTTTCGTTAGAGTTATAAGAGTTAAAATTACTAACTCTTTGCATACAACAAAAAGTTATATTAAGAATGTTTATTGAACCTAATATTTCAGGTGAACGACGGGGGTGGATAGAAGTAATCTGCGGAAGCATGTTTAGCGGCAAAACAGAAGAATTGATCAGAAGACTAAAAAGAGCAAAAATCGCAAACCTGAAAGTTGAAATTTTTAAACCTGCTATTGATGTTAGATTTGATGAAACAGAAGTTGTGAGTCATGATTCAAATTCGATACATTCTACCCAAATAGATAATTCTCAAACCATTTTGTTACTGGCAAATGATGTTGATATTGTAGGAATTGATGAAGCGCAATTTTTTGACGACGATCTCATAAACGTATGTGAAAAGCTTGCTTTAAAAGGCATTAGAGTGATCGTCGCCGGCCTTGATATGGATTTTAAAGGGAGACCTTTTGGACAAATGCCTAAGCTTCTTGCTATCGCTGATTTCATTACAAAACTTCACGCTATTTGCGTCCTATGCGGCCATTTAGCGAACATATCCTATAGAAAATCAGCAGAAGAAGGACAGGTTTTATTGGGAGAACAGGATGTGTACGAGCCACGATGCCGGAAATGTTATCATGAAGGAATGCAGCAGTCTGCGGTGTCGAGAAGATAATATTTTTGGGAACAATCAAAATATCCGTGATCTAAGATTCTTGCGATCCATTACGTTCATCCATTGTAATTTTGGCTAGCTTTTTTTGGGGTTGTTGTTAGAATTGGGCGAAAATTAGTTACAAAAATTATGACATGACCGTTTATATATGTAGAAAATGACAGCAATCAGAAAAATAATAGAAACTTCTTCAAATTCCATCACTCTGGAATTACCTGACGAATACGTAAATAAAAAAAATTGAAGTGCTGATTCTTCCAGCCGAAGAAAATGATGAAGATTTGCTCAAACCAAAATATGATTTTTCAGATTTGGTTGGCAGATTAAAATGGGAAGGAGATGTACTTGCAGAACAAAAAAAATTGAGAGATGAATGGGACTAGATTTATGTTTGATACTAACGCAATCATCTCTTTATTACAAGGAAATCCTTCCATAAAAAACGTTTTATTAAATACTGAGTTTATCGCTACTTCTGTAATAAAGGTCATTGAATTTCTTTCCTTTCCCAACTTAAATTCACCTGATAAAGCATTATTTTATGAATTAATAAGCAGGATTACTATAAGTTCTATTCCCAATAACAACCAAAAGTTGTTAGAAGCTGTTGCTGAAACTAGAAAAACCTCGAAAGTAAAGTTACCTGATGCAATTATAGCAGCTACGGCCATTAGTAACAATGCTATTCTTATTACCAATGACAAAGGCATTTCTAAAATCCATTTACTTCAAACTTTAGTTTTTAGTGAATAGCATCAAAACAATAACTGCTCTTTTAAAAAAAGATTTGCTACTTGAAATCAGGCAGCAGTACAGCTTTTACGGAGTACTTCTATATGTTATTTCAACCATATTTGTGCTGTATCTTGCTATGGGTCGCCCCGAAGATGAGGTTTGGAATGGACTGTTTTGGATGATCCAGTTGTTCGTATGCGTAAATGCAGTTGCAAAAAGCTTTCTACAAGAAAATAGAGGACGAATGCTTTACTTTTATTCCATAGCCGGAGCAGTAGACTTTATACTTTCCAAACTATTGTTTAACGCGTTACTAATGCTTGTAATGAGCATTATGAGTTTATTATTGTTCCTTGTTTTAATGGGAAACCCGTTAAGACAGCCTTTGCAGTTTGTTGGATTGGCTACTTTAGGTGGAGTAAGCTTAAGTTTAGTATTTACTTTTTTAGCGGCAATTGCATCAAAAGCGCAGCAGCAGGCGGCTTTAATGGCAATTCTTGGCTTTCCTATAATTATTCCTCAATTACTATTATTGATGAAAATAGCAACTATTGCTTTTTCATCTGTTATACAGGCCGGCCTGGGTAAGATGATTCTGTTGCTGATTGGGCTAGATGCAATGGTGGTTGTTTTATCTGTTATTTTATTTCCGTTTCTCTGGAAAGATTAAACAAAGCATTTATACCCGGTATTATGGAATTGATATTCTTCACATTGCAAGTGTTTCCCCTAATTTTGCAGCTTAAAATTTAGACATTGGATAAGAGCCTGCGCTTTTTTCCTACTATCAAATAAAACAACCATGATTAGAAAATCCTGGTGGAAGATTCTAACGACAGTTTTGTTGCTTTATACATTCACTGCCGGCTTTCTTATAAAAGTTCCACACGTAGGTAATTTATACGGTTCCATCAGAAACTTCTTTTTTCACGTACCCATGTGGTTTGGAATGATGATTCTGTTCCTGGTTTCTGTCATTTATGCAATTAAATACCTCCGAAATCCTACCATTACATCAGATATTTATTCGAGAGAATACGCTAAAGCAGGTATTTTGTTCGGAGTTCTTGGTTTGGTAACAGGTTCTTTATGGGCAAATTATACGTGGGGAGAAGCGTGGAGCAATGACCCGAAACAACTACTGGCAGCAATTGCACTACTTATTTATGCAGCATATTTTATACTAAGAAACTCCGTTCCGGATATGGACAAAAGAGCAAGGCTTGGAGCGGTCTATAATATATTTGCTTTTGCCATGTTATTTCCAACGCTTTGGATAATTCCCCGAATGGTTGAAAGCCTGCACCC
>JBBPZJ010000203.1:0-2052 GCA_038199395.1 Chitinophagales bacterium | reverse complement strand
GCCGGCATAGGACAATCAGTTGAGTACAACGTGCCAAAAGTGAACGCTGGCAACCTTATGTACATCTTAAGAGTTGGCGATCATAAAGCAACAGGCAAACTGATACATTAATCAGGATTTTAAAAAGGTCATTTAACACAAGCCGTCTCAATTAGTTTTGAGGCGGCCTTTTTTTGATGTTTTATGAGATGGGTGAACAAATGAGGGAACACAAAAAAAGCTGCTTGTCAGGCAGCTTGCAAATATGAATGATACTAAACTAAAGTTCTAATAGTGTCTTAACCGGGTCTTTACCAAATAACAATAATTCCGGTGTTTCAAGTAATTCTTTAACCCTAACAAGGAAGCTTACACTTTCACGTCCATCAATAATTCGGTGGTCATAGCTTAATGCTACGTACATCATTGGTTTTATAACCACTTGCCCGTTTATAGCCATCGGCCTTTCCTGTATTTTGTGCATACCCAAAATGGCGCTTTGAGGTATGTTTATAATTGGAGTAGAAAGCAATGAACCAAATACACCTCCATTCGTGATGGTAAAAGTTCCCCCCTGCATTTCTTCCATTGACAATTTATTATCTCTGGCTTTACCTGCAAGTCTCACCACTTCTTTTTCTATCTCAGCCATACTAAGACTTTCGGCATTCCTGATTACGGGAACCACCAAACCCTTAGGCGCAGAAACTGCGATGGAAATATCACAATAGTCGTGGTAAACCAAAGAATCTCCATCGATGTAAGCATTTACAGAAGGCCACTCCTGCAAACCATAACAAATGGCTTTGGTAAAGAAACTCATGAAGCCAAGGTTAACTCCCTGCTTCTCTTTAAACTTTTCCTTATATTGAGTACGCAATGCCATTATTCTGCTCATATCTACTTCGTTAAAAGTAGTGAGCATTGCTGTGGTATTCTTAGCTTCGACCAGCCTGCGGCTAATTGTTTTACGCAGGTTGCTCATTTTCTCCCGTCGCTCGTTACGGCTGAATAATTCCTGGCCTGCAACAGCTTTTTTTCCGGGATTTGCTAACGCCTGCATTACATCATTCTTCATAATTTTTCCACCGGAACCTGAAGGGGTAATGGAGGAAGGCTCTACCTTTTTATCTGCAATCATAGCTGCGGCGACTGGTGAAGCTTTCACGTCATTAGGAATGGAGGTAACCGAAGCTTGGGCCGATGCAGGTTGAACAGCGGGTGGTGATGCTTGCGTCTTTGTTTCCGCAGGTGCGTTACTTACTGCTACGTCGCTGTCTATCGTAGCAATCACATCTCCTATTTTTAATGTATCGCCTTCTTTTGCTTTCTGTGAAAGCTTTCCGGCTTCCTCCGCATTTAGTTCAAAAGTTGCTTTTTCACTTTCCAGTTCTGCGACCACTTCATCACGCTTTACAAGGTCTCCTTCTTTTCTAAGCCATTTTACCAAAGTAACTTCTGTGATTGACTCTCCAACTGTTGGTATTTTCACATCTATTACGCCTTTACCCGCCGCAACTGCCGCTGGTGCAGATGGAGTTGAAGCTTGCTGAGCTTGAGGCGGTTGAGGAGCAGACGAAGATGGAGAAGGCGTTTGAGCAGCAGGAGCGCTTCCTTGTTTTTCCGCTGTTTCATCTAATTGCGCAAGTACATCTCCTATATTTAAAGTATCACCTTCTGCTGCTTTTGTTTTTAATAAACCTGCTTTTTCAGCATTCACTTCGAAAGTTGCTTTTTCACTTTCAAATTCTGCAATCACCTCATCTCTTTCAACATAATCTCCGTCTTTCTTAACCCATTTGATCAGTGTAACTTCTGTAATAGATTCGCCTATAGCTGGAACTTTTATGTCAATCATACCTTCTTTTTAAGTTTTGCAAATTTCGGGGAAATAAAGTTGTTTTGGAGGGGTAAATTTATAGAACAGAAACATTTATAAATAAAAAAGAAGCAACTTAAAAAAATGCCTCTTTGTTATAAAGTACAAGTGTGCGACGCCACGGTCGAACAATTGAAAAACCAATGTCGGCTCTATAAATATTTTTATTCTTCTATCAGTTTTAAAATAACATG
>JBBPZJ010000202.1:0-7806 GCA_038199395.1 Chitinophagales bacterium | reverse complement strand
TTGCTGAATGCTCACATACTTTTTTTCTCTTGCCGATACCAGTAAATTGATATCTTCTGCACGTATTCCTTTTACTTGTCGAAAGCCGAGGCGAAGGGCTGCCTCACCCCGACCCTCTCCTCGGGGAGAGGGAGGCATTTCAAGCTTATTGTCCCAGTTTGAATAATTAATGTCTACAGGTCTTACCTCAACATCATGTTTGCGGGCATCCATTACGATTTGTGCCGGTTGATAAAAACCCATCGGCATACTGTTAAGCAAGGCACAGGCAAACACATCGGGGTAATAACATTTTAGCCACGAAGAAACATAGACAAGAAGGGCAAAGCTGGCAGCATGGCTTTCAGGAAAACCATAGCTGCCAAAACCTTCCAGTTGCTTAAACACTCGTTGTGCATACTCTAACGTATAACCTCGTTGTGTCATTCCGGTAATTAGTTTTTCCTGGAATTTTGATACCAGTCCTTTTAACTTAAATGTAGCCATGCTGCGACGTAATTCATCTGCCTCTGCCGGTGTAAAGCCAGCAGCTACAATCGCAATCTTCATTGCCTGTTCCTGGAACAGCGGAACACCAAGGGTTCGTTTCAATATTTCTTCCAGGTCTTTTGAAGGATATTCAACTTTTTCTTCACCATTGCGTCGACGTAGATAAGGATGTACCATATCACCTTGTATGGGTCCGGGGCGAACGATCGCTACTTCAATCACAAGGTCATAAAAGCAGCGAGGCTTTAACCGTGGCAGCATACTTTGCTGTGCACGGCTCTCAATCTGAAAGACACCAATGGTATCTGCATGGCAAATCATTTCATAAACAGCAGGATCATCTTGGGGAATATTAGCGAGCGTAAGATCAAGTCCGTAATTTTCTTTAGCCAGGTCAAAAGCTTTACGGATACAGGTAAGCATTCCCAATGCGAGCACATCAACTTTCATAAATCCCAATGCATCAATATCATCTTTGTTCCATTCAATACAGGTCCTGTTTTCCATGCGTGCATTCATAATCGGACATAAGTCTGACAACTTACCTTTTGTAATAACAAAGCCGCCTGTATGCTGACCCAACTGTCGGGGGAAGCCCATAAACTCTTTGGTTAGTTGTAAAACCTTTTGCAGGTGTTTATCTTCCGGATTAAAGCCTTGTTCTGAAATGCGTTTTCCTTCAAACCATTCGTCGGTAAATTCCCATATAGCACTTGATAAACGATTGATGGTGTCAACAGATAAACCCATTGCTTTTCCAACATCCCTTATAGCTCCTTTTTGATGTTGTTGGGTAACAGTGGCAACAATCGCTGCCCTGTCACGACCATATTTTTGATAGATGTATTGAATAACTTCTTCACGACGCTCATGCTCAAAATCTACATCAATATCGGGTGGTTCATTACGCGCAGCAGAAATAAATCGCTCAAACAATAAATCAAATTTTGAAGGATTAACCGAAGTGATGCCGAGGCAATAACAAACCGTGGAGTTAGCAGCAGAACCTCGTCCCTGGCAAAGAATGCTCTGGCTACGGGCATAACGAACAATATCATAAACCGTAAGAAAATAAGCAGCATAATTCATCTTCTCTATAAAATGAAGCTCATGATGAATGGCTGCTATAGTTTTCTCAGGAATTACTTCTCCAAAATGTTCTTTAGCACCTTGCCATGCTAAGAAAGAAAGTTCTTCCTGTGGGCTGCGACCTTCGCTTGTTATTTCTTCGGGATACTCGTATTTTAATTCATCCAATGAAAACCTGCAGGCTTCCGCTAATTCCTGCGTCCGCTCAATAGCTTCCGGATAATGCCTGAAAAGGCGAAGCATTTCGGCTGCCGGTTTCAGGTATCGTTCAGCATTGGGATGTAAGCGAAATCCAGCATTATAGATGGTACACTTTTCACGAATGCAGGTCATCACATCTTGTAACTGCCTTCGGGAAGGTGTATGATAATGCACATCATTTGTAGCAACAACAGGTATGTCTATTTTTTTTGACAATTGCATCAAACGGTATAAATATTTGGAGTCATCTCCATGGTAACGGCGTGATGCTGCGATATAAAAATTACTACCGAATGCTCCTTTGTATTCCTTCAATTCATTTTCAAACGCTGGCTCAAATTCAAAGGCTTCGTTTAGTTTCTCAGGCGGCAACACAACGAATTTTACTCCTGTTGCATGCTTGTAAACATCTGCTTTATATAAATGACATTCTCCTTTCGCTGCACGCTGGTTTCCTGTTGTCAGCAAATTGCTTAATTGTGAATAAGCGGTTTTATCAGTGGGATAAGCTAATAAATCAGGCCCATCTATTATGTTTAATCTGCAACCTACAATTATTCTTATGCCAATTTTTTTTGCTGCTGCATGTGCCCGCACAATACCCGCAAATGTGTTTTGGTCTGTTATTGCTATTGCTGTATAACCAAACGCCGATGCCTGCTCAACCAATTCTTCGGGATGAGAGGCCCCGCACAGGAAGGTAAAGTTGGTGGTGGTTTGGAGTTCGGTGTACATCGCTGTTTTTTAAATACAAGAAAAATTCATAGTAAGCAACAAAGTGATCTGCTTTTATAAATTGCATTGAAGAAGATGGTATTTGATGGTATTTGATAAATGCCAATATTTTTGAAACAAAATAATTAAATTGAATTGAGGCAATCTGCAAACAAACAAGGTAGTTTTAATCTAAAGAGGGCAGATTCTCAATATCATTTTTGTCTTTATGTCGACTTGCAGCTTCTTTCGAGGCAATTAAATGTTTTAGGTGAATGACACGTACTTCCACTCCATCTGATCTTTCAACTGTCGACAATTCATAAGCTTCTTCAAATGAAGATATACCCTTTAACGCTGTTAATAGTTCTATTGCAAAAGGAGGACGACCGAATGAAAAAACATCAAATTGTTCAGAAAAAAATTTCTCCTCTGGCACTGCTATCACGGGCAAACCAAACTCTGTAATAGCCTTTAGCAAGGATTTAAAATTACTAGTTGTTTTATTAACCCAAATATCCATATCGCCTGTAGATCTGCTATAGCCTCTGAGAATAACTGCATATCCTCCAACTAACATATATTGGACCTGGTGCTTATTCAGGCAAATAATAAAATCTTTGAAGTCAGGGTTAAAAATATCCATTTATACTGTATGCTTACGGGCAGAAAATATGGTACGATCCACCTTTTTTTTAAAAAAAAAAGGTTCACCAAAAGCAACTGAAGTCATAACAGAAGCAGCATATACACGTTCATCATTGGTCTTGGTAAACCAATATTTATAATCCACGTTTCCTTCTTTTATGTTACGACTTTCAAAAACATCTATATCTACATATCTCCGTTTCATGATTGCAAAATACACATAATATAACTGAAAAAACTTACTTATAAATTCTTTTATTTGCATGTTTTGTACACTTCTTTTGGTTCTAAATAATCTTCGTAATACCTCATCACGCAAAAAATCCATGAATAAACCACTGATAATCCTCATCATAATGTCCTAAGCGAAACAACCAATAGCGATTGCCCGCTTCATCTTCCACCGCATAATAATCACGGTGCTGCCCTTCTTGTATCCACCATTCCTGTTCTATCCGTTCAGGACCGTCAGCCTTTGTTATTTTATGCAGCTTTCCTTTGTATCGAAAGAGCATGGGAGGGTAATCCGGAACCAGTGACGTTACTTCAATTTTTTCAGGTGTTGCTAACAATTGCATGGGTCTTGGTCTGTCAGGCTTCCATTCGGTTGTTTTTTGTTCCTTTAGGAAAGTTGCCGGTTTGATAGATCGTTCCGGCCAATAATGTTCATCCGGCAAAAATCTGCGTATGGAAATAGAATTTACTTTTCCAGACAACCGATCCAATAATTCTGCTAAATGAATGTGATCAAGTCCCCACATGGTTTCCCACAGTTGTTGTTGTGCCGGAGAGTGCTCTTCCACTTTAGGAGCTTCCAACACAAATAACTCTATCCCCAGATCTGGTTCAATGGTGGGTATTTTTATTTCCAATAATTTAAAGAGATGTTTGGTATTGTAAGATGGAGCATTTGTAGCAATTTGAATTTGCTCCATCTTTCCATCCACTCGGTAACATTTAAAAACAGCCATTCTAAGTCCTTTTTGCTCTTGTTGCAATCGATGGCATAATGCATCAAGCAATTTTTGCAGCGCAATTTCAATACCTGGAGCGGATACTATAGGCTCTAAACAAGGTAGCCTTTCCTGGTATGGCTCTATTGGCTGTACCGGCTCAATAAATTCTTCTTCAAGTCCTAATGACTGGTTAAGCCGGGTAATGATGAGATTGCCAAATCGACGGCGAAGAGCTGAACGAGGCATGCTAATAAAATCTTTTATTTGCCTGAGTCCAAGTTTGTGCAATCGCTCTATTGTATCAGCTTCCAATCGAAGAGCTGAGGAAGGTAAAGAAAGTAATGCCTCACGGTGTTGCCCCTTAGAAATAATACGAGTTTGTTCTGCATAGCGGGCAACAGCCCACGCTGCACCAATGGTATCTGCTATTGCAGCACGTACATGATAACCACGAGCCTTCAAACGGTCAACAATATCATTTACATAAAGGTCGTCACCACCCCATAAATGTGCACAACCGGTAACGTCAAGTATAATACCATCAGGAGGATCAACGGCTGCAAATGGAGTAAACCTGATACACCATTCTGCAATACGCTTCAATAATTTATCCATCAGGTCAGGCTTGTCGTCGAGCACTTGCAGACCAGGAATGATCACCCTTGCATCAGCTAACATCATCCCACTGAGAATCCCCTGTCTTTCGGCAAATGCATTCGCTGCGGTCACTACCATTCGGCCGTGCGAAGAAACTCTTAAGACAAAAGCTTTATTTTGAAGTGGTGGATTGCGAAGAGCAAACCAGTCTGTCGATAAATACCTGAACCATATGGAGACAAAACGTTGTGCCATTTAACCTGCTTTTCTTTGCTGCTCCTTGTTAATAGAAGCTAGTCTTGAAATATGCCTGAACTTACCAGACCATTCTAATTGCCAATCGCCTGGTGTGCCATTTCGTACTTTCAATAATTCTACATTCCACCGGGGGAAACCTATACCCGGCAAACCATCTTGTGATGCAGAGGGCAGCGGTGTAATCTTCCATCGGGTAACACAGGCAGTAGCAAGATTGCGGGGATTACGGCGAATAATAAAACCTGTAACCCGGCTTTGCTCTACCGCTAATTGCAATCTTCGGCTTGCCGTAAAACTTACCTCAGGCGTATCTGCAATCACTGCAGCAAGACCTTCGCACTTGAGCGCTTCTTCCATAACCCATAAAATTTCTTTTTCCTTTTCAAGATTAATGAAGATGATGTTGTCAGGCTCGATACCAAAAGCTTTTAACGCAGGGGGGAAAATGGTTTGCGATGAACTGATCCATAACGACACTCCACCTTGTTGCATAATGGCCGATACTATTGCTGCAATAAATCCGGAGGATGCAGAAACATCTTCTGTCTTACTACAAAAAAACTCATGAATCGCTCCTAAAGGAAATGAACCATTTGGAAAAGCGTTTTTAATCAATCCAAGACCCGCGTCAAATTCATTATTACGTGCAAAAGGTTTGTAACCTTGTAAGGGAAGAATATCCTTTTGCAGTTGAGCAATAATATGTGCTTTTGAAGTTTGCATTGACTTTATTCAAAACGGCCATCATTTTAAAAAGTAAAAATACTAAAATATTTAGCAAATAAAATAGTTTTTTTTCTTTTAAGAGATGCTTAATAACATTCAGGCAACCTGTAGAAAACATACTTATTTCAAAAAACAAAGAACCTTTTTTTGTACATTAGAGAAGCAATTAACTCTTTATGGAACCAACGAGATTTAGAAAATTAGACATAGACTTGCCCGTTGAGCCAATAACCAATGGTCGTCCCTGGGCAATAGCAGGTCTGCTTTGCGCACTTGCTTTTGTAATTGTTATTGCTTTTGTTTTCCTAAGATACAAGGGAATAATTTAAGAGCTTTCCTAAGGGTCATCAATTTTATATTCAACTTGTTTATTTTAATCCTTGGAAAGCTTGATTTGAAAGAGACAGGGCTTCAAAAGAAATTCCTGAAGATGTACCATATAAAATGTAAGGATGATAATCACAGAGATTTAATCTGGTTTTAAAATTCTTTTCTGCTATTCTTTTTGCTTTTAAACACATCCTGGTAAGCGGTATGTAAAGCATCAAGCATAAGCTCCTGGTCAACGTTTGCAAGGTTAAAGGTCGTCCAGCCCTGTAAGCCCCATTTGTTATAGACAGGATAAATAGCTTCTTTATTAATAAGGCAATAAACTGATTGATCAGCGGGAAGAAACTTTACATTGGCAGTTTTACTTTCTTCATGTAGTGTTGCAAATATTCTTTTACCAATAACTTTAAAGGCAATTCTATTAAAATGCGAGGCCGTTATTACGTTGTGAAATGTAAGAGCAATTTTAGTGAATTGATCGGTGGTCATATTTTTTCCTCCGCTGATTTTACTGCTTTAAGATTGATTGTTTTAGAATATTTAGTGAAAGTGCGATTTTTATTTTATCAGACAATGTTGCCTGTCGCTTTATATTTCATTAGTTTGGAACAACATTCGGGAGTGGTCTCCATTCCTTGAACAATATTTAAAAGCGAAATCTAATTGGAAATAAACTTAGAAAAACATGAAATACACAATTATTAGCTCGATCAAAAGCAAGTTTAGATATCATCAAGATTTACCAGGCGAAAGTCATTTGCCTTCATTTTCTTTTCTGCACCTAATTTTACTTTTCTCTATTGTAATTTTTTCTGCTCCAAATTTGAAAGCGCAACTGCGGGCTGCTATGACTAAGGTTGATATTTCTCCTTCGGACTCCCAATACCTTGTTGGCTATGGTGAAAGAAAGTCAGTTGGTATTCACGACCGTATCTATCATCGCATTGTAGCCCTGGATGATGGTAACACCCAGTTTTTTATTATTTCGTCAGACATTTGTCTTTTTTCTCCTTCCGAATATGATAAGGTTGTGGCGAGGCTGCAAAAGGAGCATGGTATCAATCCTTTGAATGTTTGGTGGTCCGTTACTCATACGCACTCAGCACCCGAAGTTGGTCCTCCCGGTATTTACGGTGTTTTTATGGGCAATCGCGTCCAGCACACAATCGATTCCGCTTATACGCCAATGATAGAACAATCATTGATCAATGGAATTCTTGAGGCGAAAAAGAACCTTGTTCCTGCCCGTCTTGGTGTTGGCTGGGGATTTTCGAACGCCAATATTAACCGTCGCGCGGTAGATGTTGATGGAAAAGCATCTCTTGGACTAAATCCTGATGGACCTGTTGACCGGCGGATAGGACTATTGAGAATTGATAAAATGGATGGTAGTCCAATGGCTTTAATTGCAAATTATCCTATTCATGGAACAGTGTTGGGCGATAAAAATTTGCAGATTAGTGGAGACGCGCCCGGAATAGTTTCGGAATATGTAGAAGGAAAAATTGGAGCACCGGTCCTTTTCATCAATGGCGCTGCCGGAAATCTTGCACCTATCTATAGCGTTTATCCAACTCCCGCAGCTGGTCATTTGAACCAATTCAGGGTATTACTAGGCGACAAAATACTGGAAGCAAACAGAAAGATTACCTGCACAATGGATACTGTAAAGTTGTTTGCCGGGGAACTAACAGTAGAAACACCAAGAAAGCCGGGCCTGGGTTGGTCGGCAGACATGAGTAGATATACAGCCACAACCAAGGCAGGTATTAATATGGTTAGGCTTCCTATTCGATTC
>JBBPZJ010000201.1:0-5263 GCA_038199395.1 Chitinophagales bacterium | reverse complement strand
TTAACGGTTATAACCCCAAAGAATATTATACAAAGTTATTTGCTGTATTGAAGGCAAAGCTTGCCATTAAAGATTTTGTAGCAAATCCAACAGCATTTTCAATAAACAAAAAGGATGAAACATGGGAAAAAGATGTAAAAGATCAGCTAACTGCAATAAGTAAAACAGGTGAAAACGCTTATTTTATTGCCATTGCCAGTGAACTAAGACTCCCTGCTTTAAACCTGGGCAAACTACTTTTTAAAAATCCACCACGCAGTTCTAAACTAAGTTTCACTATTCATGTGTATGATCCTGCCGGAGTTGAAGTAATCGGAGATACAATCGTCAATCGGGGATGTGTTGTAAAAACAGTTGATGAGGAAAAAGGCAGTCGGTACTTTTATTCTGACTATAACAATTTCATGTCTGATGTCTTTTGCCACATTCAGTACATAGAAAAAATTTTACAAGAAACGCCTTTATTAAAAAAACAAAGGCTTTTTATAGATACAAAATGAGACGGTTTGTAAGTATTACATGTTAAGCTGCCTTTTTAACTGCTTTTTGCTTTGTATTGCCCAACAAATTATTAATGTGACTGCTTAAGTTTTCAAAAGTTGGTTCTTGTTCAAACCTTTTGCCATTTAAGAAAAACGCCGGTATATTGGTTACGCCCAGTTGAATTCCTTCCTTCAAATCGTCCTGCACATAGATGCCATAGTAACCGTTGATCAACTCTTCCAAAAATTTCTTTGACTTCACACCCACGTCCCTTGCATGACCTTTGAGACTGATAACGCCAAGACTATGACGATTGGTAAAAAGTTCGTTGTGCATGTCCCAGAATTTTCCTTCCTGTGCAGCAGCCAGCGAAGCTTCTGCAGCTTTGTGAGCTTTCTGGTGTGTCTTTAATAACGGAAAATGCCTGAAGATAAAATTCACTTTACCGGGGAAGGCTAACATAATTTTTTTAACGACCTCATTAGCCTTTGCGCAAGCCTCACTTTCATAATCTCCAAATTCCATAAGGGTTACCGGGGCATCTTTTTCACCTACCAATATTTTTTTTGAAGGAATAACCTCTACTATTTCTGCTTTTTTCATAAAAATTCTTCGCTGTGTTTACTGCACGAAGGACAGTTATTTTTTCATCTTAAAGATTACACGGGGAGATCGAATTCCCACTTTTATTAATCCTTGTAATTATTTTTTTGAGGCAAATATACTTAACGATCGTAATATACGTCTTACATTATAAAATAGCTTTGATGTACTTCGGCTATTGCTTTTCATATTCTTAATCTGATTTTCACCCGCACTGTCTCCACCGCAAATTTAACTTGACAGGTTACTTAAAGTAACTAAAGGTATATAACTTTGATTTAATAAAAGAGGAAAGAATGTTAAAACGTTGAAATGAAAGACAGCAATAATAATAGTGCGGCAATTGATGATATTTTAAATGGCAGATGCAGAGATAAGCATACTTGTCCTGTTAAAGATATTATGGCATCTTATACTGATAAGTGGTCGTTGTATGCCCTACTTCTATTAGGTCAGAAAAAAAAGCTTCGTTTTAATCAACTTCGATCACTCGTCACCGGAATATCGCAAAGGATGCTTACAGTAACGCTTCGTTCTTTAGAAAAAGATGGCCTTGTTGCTCGTTATATTTGCCCCGAACTGCCACAGAAGGTAGAGTATTCATTAACTGCGCTGGGCCAGAGCCTGTTACAGCAATTATTAGCTTTAGCTACCTGGGCTAAGGATAATGTTGAAACAATCATGAAGGCACGAGAAAAGTTTGAAAGGAGTCTTTGATTTCTAAAATTATTCACTCTGAAATTCTTTCCAAACTTCAGCGTGTGAATTCATCTTTTATATTTAGCTAACGTGCACTGCCTGCAACATAAAAAGATAAATAAATAATTTTAATTGGAGATCCATAAATTTGGAAAAAAAGCTATGCAATTTGGAAACTGGCAAATCACAGACAGTCAAATAGAATGGAAAGGCGGTGGATCGGGTAGTTTCGTGATACCTTTTCAAGACATGAGTGCTACAAGGCCAAATAGTACCGGTGATACTTCATTCTATGAATGGATACTCCGGGCAACAGATGAAGAGTGGCTCACGCAAAATGAGCTGTTCGATCTGAACTATGCGTTTGTTTATGCCATTGCCAAAGCAGGACTTCACTTTGATTTTGAGATCTTCGATGCAACCCTCGAAGAACAATTTGATCAGTTCGATCTGGAAGATAATGAAAATTTCGAACTGTAAAGGCGGGCTTTAAAAAGCAGCCCGAAAGCTTCCGGGCTGTTTATAAGTAGTTGTCGGGAAAATTTAAAATCGCTCGAAAAAGCTAAAAAAGAAGTTTCCTTCAATTGCCGCATTTTCATCGCTGTCACTTCCGTGAACAGCATTTTCACCTACAGATGCTGCAAAGTTTTTACGGATAGTACCTTCTTCAGCCTGAGCAGGATTTGTAGCGCCAATTAGTGTGCGAAACGCTGCTACTGCATTTTCTTTTTCAAGAATTGCGGCAACAATAGGACCACTGCTCATAAATTCAACCAGCTCGCCGTAGAAAGGCCTTTCTTTATGTACCGCATAAAATTCACCTGCTTTTTCAGTAGATAGTTTTGTCCACTTCATTGCCTTGATAGTGAATCCCGCTTTAATTATTTGGTCTAAAATAGCACCTGTATGTCCTTTTGAAGTGGCATCAGGTTTAATCATTGTAAAAGTTCTGTTTGTCATAACTATATCATGTTTGCCGCGCAAAAGTGGGGTGAAAAGGCCGAAAACCCTAATATTTATATCGTTTTTTGTTAAGAGTGGAAGATTCTTTTGATGTTCTTATGCAAATAATACAATTTTGCCGCCTTTCTATGCAATCTATACAAGCCTTTTATTCTCAATTGACTAGTCCTAAGAGGGTAATTATAACCACACATCAGAAACCTGATGGAGATGCTATGGGTTCTTCACTTGGCTTGTATCATTTTTTAACCGAGCTAGGGCATTCTGTTACCGTTATTTCACCCACTAACTGGGCCAGCTTTCTTAAGTGGATGCCGGGCGCAGCAAACGTCGTTGATTTTGGGGCTTCAAAAGAGGTAGCAATCACATTAATAAATGAAGCAGAATTGCTTTTTTGTCTTGATTTCAATGTGTTGCACAGAACAAAACACATGGAACCGGTATTAGCAACGTTAAATTACACGAAGATTTTAATTGATCATCATCAGCAACCGCAGGAAGAGTACTTCGACTTTGGAATGAGCAACACCGACAAGAGCAGTACTTGTGAAATGGTTTTTGACTTTATTGTTGACAGCGGACATGGTGATAAGATAAATGAACAGATAGCTCAGTGTTTATACACAGGTGTGATGACCGACACCGGATCTTTTCGATTTCCCTCTACCTCAGGAGATGTGCACAGAATGGTGGCTCGATTGAAAGACACCGGATTCAATCATACCGTTGTGCACGAAAACATCTACGACAGCTTTCTGGAAAACCGGGTGCGCTTTATTGGATATGCATTACTAAATCGAATGGAAGTTTTGTATGAGTGCAATACAGCCATTATGTCCATTTCTAAACACGATCTGTTGCGTTTTCGCATAAAGACCGGAGATACAGAAGGGCTGGTAAACCAGCTATTAACCATTCAGGGAATTAAACTTGGGGCGTTGGTTATAGATAGAGACGAGGAAAGAAAGTGGAGCTTTAGAAGTAAAGGCGACTTTGACGTAAATACTTTCGCCAGAGCCCATTTCGAGGGAGGCGGACATTTTAACGCAGCCGGGGGCCGAACCGACGACTCTCTCGATGCCACAGTATGGAAATTTAAAAAGGTAATTAAACAATATCAGGAACAACTACAACAATAAATAAATGAAACAAATGTTAACGATTGCATCGCTTGCCATGGTAATGGCTTCGTGCAACACAAATTACGAAAAGACCAAATCAGGGCTTACGTATAAGATTTTTAAAGGTAAAGGAAGCGGAAACATGCTAAAAGCGGGAATGTTTGCGAAACTCAACATTGAATATCTTCTTAGCCCTAAAGACACTGTTTTAAACAGTACTTACGGAAAAGTTCCACTTTTTACAGCAGTAGATACCAGTGCAAAAACAGCTTACTCCTTTATGGAACTGCTGCCTAAAGTTAAGCAGGGCGACAGCGTCATCTTCACTATTAGTGTAGATAGTTTAAAAAGCAAAGGAGCTATTCCTGAGTATAATGAGATCTTTAAAAGAGGAGACCAGATCAAAGGTAAAATGAGCATTTTGAAAATATACACAAATGAAAACGATATAAAGGCAGATTATGAGAAAGAGATGGCTTCAGAAAAAGACAGGGAAATAAAAGATATAAAAGATTACCTCTCAAAAAAAGGCATTAACGCACAGCAAACAAAAAACGGCGCTTTTGTGCAAATTGAGAATGCGGGAGACGCTCAAAAGGCGGAAGCCGGTAAAGTAGCTTCTATCATGTATAAAGGGTATTTTCTTACAAATACAAATAAGGTTTTTGATACGAACATGGATACTACAAAAGGTCATACTGACCCTATCAATGTTCCCGTAGGCGCTGGTCAGGTGATACCTGGATGGGATGAAGCATTGCCTTATTTCGGTAAAGGTGGTAAGGGAAAAATTTATGTTCCTGCTATGTTAGCCTACGGTCCGCAAGGTAGCCAGGGCGCGATACCGCCTTATTCAAATCTGATTTTTGATGTAGAAATAAAAGATGTAAAAGATGCACCTAAGCAAACTGCTCCAACGAGTCAGCAAGGGATGAACAACCTTACTCCTGAGCAAATTCAACAATTGCAACAGCAAATGCAGCAGCAACGAGGCCAACAGCAACAACCATCGAAATAGAATTAAGAGACATAACAAAAGAAAGAAGCCCGAGTTTTTCGGGCTTCTTTCTTTTGTTTACATGCTAGTTTTTTTAAATGAAAGGCTGCTAGTCGGTGATATTCACTGAGCAACCAAAGCCTATTCATTTAGCGCCTCGATCAATTTCACAGCTTCCATTGCTTCTTTAACGTCATGTACACGCAGAATATGGGCACCGTTTTGTAAAGCGATTGTATTAAGTACGGTCGTACCGTTCAAAGCACTTTCAGGTGTTGTTCCTAATGTTTTATAAATTGTTGCCTTGCGTGAAAGCCCGACTAAAATTGGCTTTTCAAGTATTTTTAAAATGGACAATTTTTTCAACAATGTGAAATTGTGAGAAATGGTCTTTGCA
>JBBPZJ010000200.1:0-9609 GCA_038199395.1 Chitinophagales bacterium | reverse complement strand
AATTTTTTTATAGTTAAAAAGGAATTATGTTAATAGCTTTAGTAACGCAAAAGCGCAGCTACAATAGAGTTTATCGGTGCAGAAAGCAAGCAAGTATCAGTTTCAGAATTTTCTCATTTGCTTAAACTGGTTGATCAACCCATTTGTAGATGAGTCATGATCTCTTACTTCCCCCTGATTTTCAAGTTCAGGCAGAATTTTGTTTGCAAGCTGTTTTCCCAATTCAACACCCCACTGATCAAAACTAAAAATATTCCAAATGATACCTTGCACAAAAATCTTGTGTTCATACATGGCAATTAAACTACCAAGGCTTTGAGGAGTAATTTCTTTTATTAAAAAAGAGTTCGTCGGTTTATTTCCTTTAAACGTTTTAAACTTAACCAATTTTTTAATCTCTTCTTTTGTTTTACCGGCTTTCTGTAATTCGGATGTCACTTCCTCTTCGGTTTTTCCGTTCATTAAAGCTTCTGTTTGTGCAAAAAAGTTGCTCAGGAGTTTTATGTGGTGGTCTCCAATTGGGTTATGACTAATTGCAGGCGCAAGGAAATCGCATGGAATAGTTAGAGTGCCCTGGTGAATTAACTGGTAAAAAGCATGCTGGCCATTCGTTCCTGCTTCACCCCATATAACAGGCCCGGTCGCATAATTGACTTCATAGGCATTTCTGTCAACACTTTTTCCATTACTTTCCATATTTCCTTGTTGAAAATAGGCGGGAAACCGATGCATATATTGGTCGTAAGGTAAAATGGCTTCACTCTGGGCTCCAAAAAAGTTGGTATACCAGATACCAATGAGGCCCATTATAACAGGGATATTTGCGGCAAATTTTTCTGTTCTGAAATGTTCATCGACTTGAAATGCTCCTTTAAGAAGCGCTTCAAAATTATTATATCCGATAGTTAAAGCGATAGATAAACCTATAGCACTCCATAGTGAATATCTTCCGCCGACCCAATCCCAGAAAACAAACATGTTCTCAGGAGCTATCCCAAACGAAACAACTTCCTTCTCGTTAGTACTTAGGGCGACAAAGTGTTTTGCAACATGTGCTTCATCTCCCGCTGCTTCCATAAACCAGTCTTTTGCAGTATGAGCATTGGTCATGGTTTCCTGTGTTGTAAACGTTTTAGATGCCACCAGAAACAGCGTTTCATCTGGTGTTACTTTTTTAAGCGTTTCAGTAATATCCGTTCCGTCTACATTGCTAACGAAATAAGGTTGGATGTTTTCTTTCCAATAAGGTCGCAGAGCTTCAGTAACCATCACAGGTCCGAGATCACTGCCACCTATCCCAATATTGACGATATATTTTATGGGTTTTCCTGTAAATCCTTTCCATTCGCCTGAGTGCACTTTTGTTGTGAAAGCCTTCATGTGTTGCCGTACTTTTTCAACCTCAGGCATCACATTTTGTCCGTCTGAATTGTACGGCCTTTCAGAAAAATTTCTTAATGCCACATGTAAAACTGACCGGTTTTCTGTTTCGTTAATTTTTTCTCCGTCAAACATTGCCTGAATACCATCTCTCAACCGGCATTCTTCTGCCAGTTGAAATAGTAATTGAAGCGATTTATTATTTATAATATTTTTTGAATAATCAAACAGAATATCATCAAACGTAAGAGAAAATTTTTTGAAACGATCGTGGTCTGCAGCAAATAATTTTCTAAGATGTGTACGCTGCATTTCCTCATCATAATGTCTTTTTAAAAGAAGCCAGGCCTGCGTGTTGGTGGGATTATTTTTCGGAAACATTATTTCGCTGTGTTTTTTCTATGTTTAGGCACGTCTATTTATAACTGTTCGATGACTTTTATAGTTTCAAATACCATTTCTTCTGTTACATCTAAATGTAAAACAATTCTAATCTGTGTCTTAGAAATAACAGTGACCTTTATATTATTCTCTCTCATCTTTTCTGCGAAACCTGTCGGACTAAGTCGTCCGTTTAAATCAAAAATAATAATGTTTGTTTCAACAGGAAGAATATTACTAATAAAGTCTTTTTTGCTTAACGCTTCCGAAATCATTTTTGCATGTTGGTGATCCTCGGCTAACCGATGAATGTTGTTATCCAGCGCGTATATTCCTGCTGCTGCCAGATAACCGGCTTGCCTCATTCCTCCGCCAAAAACCTTTCTTATTCTTTTTGCTTTTTTTATAAAATCTCTTGTCCCAACTAAAACACTTCCCACTGGCGTACCTAAACCTTTACTCAGGCAGATTGATATACTATCAAATACTCCACCATATTGTTTTGGGGTTTCTCCTTTTGCAACTATTGCATTAAATAACCTCGCCCCGTCTAGATGTAAAGCCAGGTTATGGGCAAGGCAAACTCCTTTTATCTTTTTTATCTCTTCGAAGTCATAACAAGTGCCCCCACCTCGATTTGCCGTGTTCTCAAGGCTCACAAGACTGGTTCTCGGTTTATGAATGTCATCGGGATTAATACCTTCCACTACCTGCTCTGCCGTCAATTGACCGCTATTGCCTTTAATGGGGCGAACGGAAGAGGCAGAATTTAGGGCAATACCGCCACCTTCATAAATATAAACATGAGAAACATGATCACAAATTACTTCGTCGCCCGGAAGAGTATGGCATTTTATTGCTATTTGATTGGTCATTGTACCACTAGGGCAAAAAAGAGCTGCCTCCATTCCAAACATTTCAGCAACTATAGCTTCGAGTTTATTTACTGTAGGGTCTTCTCCATATACGTCATCACCGACTTCTGCTTTAAACATTGCATCCAACATACCCGGAGAAGGTTTGGTAAACGTATCAGAACGGTAATCTATCATAAGCCACGAAATTAAGAGAATAAGCATTTACAGCGATTTTTTAGGGTATGCTTTTTGAATATATATTATCTAAGGAACTTTGTATTTTGTTAAGGTTGTGACAATCGAAAGCAACCGTAACTTGGTGAATTTCAAAAAAGAACGGTAATTTCGGAAAAATGAAAGATGAAACAAGAAATGTGCAAATCAGGTTAATGAATAGACAAAACAGGTATCTTTTTCTACAAATACTAGCATAAATCAGCGTGGCAACGTAACTTCGCGCAAGTAGAACTCGTCTTTATATTAGCAAATGAACCACACTTACTTTAAGGCGTTATAATTTTTAAACAAATCACAATATGAGGCAACTCAAAATTGCAACCCAGATTACCAACCGCGACTCCCAGGCGGTGGAAAAGTATCTTCAGGAAATTTCTAAAATTCCCATGATTACTCCCGAAGAAGAAACTATTCTGGCGCAAAAGATAAAAATGGGCGATCAAAGGGCTCTTGAAAGATTAACAACTGCAAACTTACGCTTCGTGGTTTCTGTTGCTAAGCAGTATCAACATCAGGGGTTATCTTTAAGTGATCTGATAAATGAAGGAAATTTGGGCTTGATCAAAGCAGCACAACGTTTTGATGAAACAAAGGGATTTAAGTTTATCTCTTACGCTGTTTGGTGGATACGTCAATCAATATTGCAGGCTTTGGCTGAACAAGGTAGATTAGTACGTTTGCCTCAAAACAAAATTGGTACTTACAATAAGGCAAATAAAGCCTATATGGCTTTTGAGCAGGAACACGAGAGAGAGCCAAGCACTGAAGAGTTGGCCGATATACTTGAAATGAGTGAAACCGAAATTAACAATATCTTTCAAAGTAATACCCGTCATACTTCTTTAGATGCACCGGTGCATGAGGCAGAAGATGTAGCAATGGGTGATTTGCTTGAAGGTGGAGACGATACTGACGACGACGTAATGAAAGATAGTTTACGAGAAGAAATACGTCGTGTGCTTAAGTCACTTTCTCCAAGAGAAGCTGAAATCGTAAACGCATATTTTGGATTGGATGGAGAAAATGGCGTAACAATCGAACAAATAGGCCAGAAGTACGATTTAACAAAAGAACGTATTCGTCAGATTAAAGAAAGAGCTATTAAAAGATTACAAAAAGCAAGGTATAGTAATGCCTTAAAAGCCTACTTAGGATAATTTCAATAGTAAAATACTTAAGGTAAAGAGCCACTTCAGTTAGAAGTGGCTCTTTTATAACATGCAGTGTCAAACAAGGCCTTAATAAACATTAAAAGATCTTTACTGACCAGTAGCAGCAGTGTTACCCGATTGAATTAATTGCATCAATTCGTCAAGCTTTGGTTCAAGAATGATTTCTGTCCGACGATTCTTTGCCCTTCCTTCAGGTGTACTATTTGAATCGACAGGAACGTATTTACTTCTACCGCTGGCAGTTACGCGGGTAGGGTCAACTTTATACGCATCGGTAAGAATTCTGACAATGGCTGTAGACCGGCCAACGCTAAGCGCCCAGTTATCTTCAAATTTTCCTTTCATGGGTATTGAATCGGTATGTCCTTCTATATTTACGTTGATGTTTGGGTTTGAATTCAATACATCAGCAAGTTTGCCTAATGCCTGTTTACCTTTAGGGTTAACCACTGCACTTCCGGAAGGAAATAAGAGATTTTCCTGAAGACTTACGTAAACCTTTCCATTTTTAGTAGAAACAGTAAGTTCGTTAGAATTGAAACCAACGAGTGCATCGTTTATTTTGGATCTCAAAGCTTCGGTATTTTTCTTCTGCTGGTCAATCAAAGATTGCAGTTGTTCCAGGCGTCGTTGCTGATCCGCTATTTGCTCCTGACTCATATTAAGTCTGGATGATGCATCCTGAAGACGACTTGTCGCTTCTTTTCGGGTTGCCTCTAGTTGTTGCTGCAATGTTGATCGTCTGCTTTCTAAATCTTTTAGGTTGGTTTCAAGAGAGCTGATCCGGTTAGCAAATTGGGTACTATCCGAGCGTAATTTATCTACCGTTTGTTCTGCAAATAAAAGTTGCCTTTTTGGCACACATGAACTGATAAAAAACACAAAGCAAGTCAATGTAGCAAACGAGGAAAATAGTTTCTTAACCATAAAATTAGTTTTTATTAAAAGCTAAATTACTATGCCAAGTGCAATCATTACATAGTGACAATCAGCAATGTAGTTAAAAAGAATTTTCTTTGAGACTTATTAGGCCCAATTGCATCGGGAGTCTTGCCGCTTGTAGAAATTAAGTAAGTAGCCAAAAATTATTAATTCTGGCTAACAAAGGAACATTAGTTGATCTGACTACAAAATTGGCAGGAAAAAAGCCTGTAGTATGTTTAGGCACTTTTTATGTATTATAGCGTGAAGTGTAAAGACAACTAACAATTCAAAAAGTAAAATCTTCAAATTTACACTTTATCATTTTACTTTCGTAGTCTTTTATCATTTTTTAAATTCAATAAACAGTTGCTTCCTTCTGAATATTGTGCTTAAAATATCAGAATATTTTTTAAAAAGCAAGAATGGAAAATAATACCGAAAAAGTGCAATGTTTAATCATAGGCTCAGGCCCTGCTGGTTATACTGCAGCTATTTATGCTGCCAGAGCTAACCTAAAGCCCGTGCTTTACCAGGGCATCCAGCCTGGGGGGCAGTTAACCATTACCACCGAAGTAGAAAATTATCCGGGTTATCCTGAGGGAATTCAGGGCCCTGAAATGATGATTAATTTTGAAAAACAAGCGACTCGCATGGGCGCCGAAATCAGATATGGTCTTGCAACTAAAGTAGACTTTATGGAGCCGCCTTATAAAGTGTGGATCGATGATGAAAACATTGTGCATGCCGACACTGTTATTATAAGTACGGGAGCATCTGCAAAGTGGCTAGGACTGGAAAGCGAACAACGTTTGAACGGTTACGGTGTTAGCGCCTGTGCCGTATGTGATGGGTTCTTCTTTAAAGGAAAAGAAGTGGCAATTGTAGGAGCAGGAGATACCGCAGCAGAAGAAGCTCTATATCTGTCGAAGCTTTGCAGCAAAGTACACATGCTGGTGAGAAGAGGTCAAATGAGGGCTTCTAAAATTATGCAGGATCGGGTATTGAAAACTCATAATATAGAGGTTCACTGGAATTCAGCAGTAGAGGAAGTGTTAGGTGACACAAAAGTAGAAGCGGTAAGAATTAAAAATCATCTGACAGAAGCAATAACAGATATATCTGTCAGTGCATTCTTTGTTGCTATCGGGCATTCTCCCAACAGCGAAATTTTTAAAGGGTGGATCGACATGGATGACAGCGGTTATCTTTTAACCATTCCCGGAACATCTAAGACTAATATCGATGGTGTTTTTGCAGCCGGTGACATACAGGATAAACATTACCGGCAGGCGGTAACCGCTGCGGGAAGTGGATGTATGGCGGCGCTTGATGCGGAAAAGTACTTAATGATGAAGGGAGAACTATGATCCAAATATACCTTTTGATAAAGATCCTCATCTTCGAGGGTCTTTTTATTTTAAAGCCACTCGCAGATTTAAACCATCATTCAGTCAAAGTGTGGGGTAGTTCCATTTCGGCAGTAATCCTCAAAGAATAATCTATCATGAAAAAATTAATGGAAGTTCAATTGAAAGATGTAAAAGTTTTTGGCTTTCACGGACTGCATGATGGGGAAGAAATAGTTGGAGGAGAATTTAAAATAAATCTTACAGTTGCTTATTTACCAGAAGATACGATAATAAATAAAATAGAAAAAACAATTGACTATACACAACTCATAAAAATAGTAAACCAAAAAATGGGAGAGCCGGTACATCTGCTCGAAACGATTGCAACAAGAATTGTAAGTGAAATAATTGCGAAATTTCCGATAATTACAGAAGTGGAAATATCTATTTATAAATTGCATCCACCGATAGAATTTTTTGAAGGATCAGCAGGTATTACTTATAAGGTAAAAAGGTAAAAAAAAAATGAAGAACTTCCTGGTTTTTGCAGTTTTGTTGTTATCCGGCAATATATTTTCACAGGATGCAAGTGCATTAATGAAAGAGGCCTCAAATTTTGAAAGATCATTAAAAGATAATGAGGCGCTGGAAAAATACAAAAGCGTGCTTTCTTCTGAACCGCAAAATCTTCAGGCGCTAGTTCGCAGCAGTGAGATTTCCGCAGCACTAGGAGGACGGCAGTCAGATAAAAAGGTGAAGCTGAATTATTATGAACAGGCAAAAGATTTAGCTGATAAAGCTCTTGCAATAAATGCAAATAATGCCGATGCTAATTACGTAAGAGCAGTTGCAGCGAGTAGACTAACCGAAGTTGAAACTGATAATAAAAAATTGGTTGCAGATGTAAAAGAGATCAGAATGTTTGCCGAAAAAGCACTGTTAACTGATCCTAACCATGGTAAGGCAAACTATGTTTTGGGTAAGTGGAATTTCGAGATGGTTACTTTATCATGGGCAAAAAAGGCTGCTATAAAAGTGTTATTTGGAGGCATGCTCCAGGCCACAATTGAAGACGCTTTTAAATACATGGAAAAGTGCAAAACACTCGAACCCTATTATGTATTAAACTTTCTGGATTTGGCAAAAGCTTATAAATATGATAACCAGCCGGCAAAAGCAATAACGGTCTTAAATCAACTTATCAAACTTCCTACGAGAACACCGGATGATGTTGCCTTTAAAACTGAAGGGAAAAAGATGCTTTCGGAAATGCAATAAGATTATTTCAGTAAGGTCGCGGGGCGATTTCACTTACTAAAGCAAAAGAAACTTATAAGGGCATGTTTTTTTAGTATAATTGCATCGCAATATTTTTTAAATGCCCAATAAGAGTCTTAGTATTTATAGTGGACGTGAGATAACAATAAGTGATAGCCTCCAACTCACCATCGAAATATCAAAAAATCACCTTGCATGTATAGCTACAAAAAATGATAAAAAAACTGTTGAGGCATTTGAATTATTTACGTTTAATGAAGAGGAAGGCGAAAAGTTTGATGACTTGTTATCAGGCATTTCTAAGCAATCCCAACTGCTTTCAATCGAAGCATCATCTACAAGAGTGTATGTAAATAACGAATATTGTGTACCTGTACCAATTTTTGTATTCAATAAGGAAATAGCAGCAGAATATTTACAGCTTGCTTGCGGAGAGGTAGGTTTTTCGAAGACATTATTTGAACATTTGCCAATAGATCCGGGAATTATAAATACTTACAAAATTGAGCATGACCGCTTTAATTGGATCAGTCGAAATTGCAAAAAAGCCACCTTTCATCACACTTATTCAAGCATTATACGTAGAATTTCAGGTATTTCCAGCGATAATTCTCACCTTATTGTAGTTCAGTTTTACGATACTTTCATGATTGCTGCTGCTGTGAAAGATGGCAATTTACAGCTTATACAATCTTTTGTCTACGACAATCCGGAGGACGTGCTATACTATTTGCTAAAAATTGCTCAGCAGTTTGAGATGTTTACTGCATCTCTAACTGTTCAAATTTCAGGTATGATTGATCTCGAGTTCAAATTATACCGGGAGTTGATAACGTACTTTAAAACAGTTGTAGTAGAAAATGGAGATGAGGCCTATGCGAAAGTAAATGTTGGCGAACATCCTGTTCATTATTTTACACCTTTTTTCAACCTTGCACTATGAGAATTATTTCCGGCGATTTTCGTGGAAGAAAAATTAATCCTCCGGCAAACATGCCTCATACCCGACCTACTACCGACATTGCTAAAGAAGGTTTGTTTAACATCTTGCAACACCGCATTAACCTGGAGGGAATAAAAACGCTTGACCTCTTTGGGGGTACCGGCAGCATAAGCTTCGAGCTGGCATCAAGAGGCGCCACCGATCTCACAATTATTGAGAAAGATGCTGTAATGCATGAATTCATTAAAAAAAACCTGGAGATGCTAAAAGTCGAAAACGCTAAGGTTCTTCGCCTCGATGTTTTTGCTTATCTATCTACCTGTAATGAACAATTCGATTTTATTTTCGCTGGGCCACCTTACGCCTTAGGTTCAATAGATGAACTGCCCAGAATAATAAATGAACGAAAACTAATTGTTAAAAATGGATTTTTTGTGTTAGAGCATACGCCTCGAAACGCATATGAAAAGTATGCAGGGTTTAGTTTTCAACGAAATTACGGCTCTACTTTTTTTTCATTTTTTACCAATGTTGATGAAAATAATTCCAACTGATACAACTGCTTCAACTTCTATATCTCGCTATTTAATTAATAATTGTTTTCAGATTTACCATAGAACTGCCGAGCATCGCTTCGTTTAAATAACCCCATTACTTCTAATTTAAAACGCAGTAATAAAAACAGAACATTGACAATCAGTCAATAAACTTAATAATTATTTACAGCCTAACGCATATTATCTTGTATAATTATCATCAGAAGAAATATCTTAATGCTCAAGAACGAACTTAGAAACACATATAAGAAGAAACGAATTGAATTACCATTGGCCGAAAGAGCGAAGCTGGATGATCTACTATTAATACAACTACAAAATCTTTATTTTAGTGGAGATCCTCAGTTGCTGATGAGTTACTGGCCGTTGGAACGGCATTACGAGCCTAATACGCTTCTGTACACCAGGTATCTTGAACATGCTATTTCAGCCTTAAAAGTCACTTTTCCTGTTGTTGATTTTAAAACCTTCGAAATGAAGGCAATCCTGGTACATGAAGAAACCGATTTTATTGAAAACAAATACGGAATT
>JBBPZJ010000199.1:0-22426 GCA_038199395.1 Chitinophagales bacterium | reverse complement strand
TTTTAATTATTTACAGGAAACCAATTTCTCAGAGACGAAAAAAGGAATATATGAAATTGAAGGAGATAACATTTTTGCGATCGTAAACGAATTTGAGACGAAGGACAAACATGAATGTGAACTGGAAGCGCATAAAAAACACATAGATATCCAGTACCTCGTGGAAGGGACTGAAATGATTGGATATGTTCCTCTGGCAACGCAGAAACCGGTAATTGATTATGACGAAACAATTGATGTAGCAATATACAAAGAAGATGTTTTTTACATAAAACTGGAAGCCGGTATGTTTGCAATTTTTTACCCGACAGACATACATCGACCTGAGGTGCGTGAATTTGAACCACTGAAAGTGAAAAAGGTTGTGGTAAAAATTAAAATTTAAATCTTTGATAAACACAAATTCTGACAGATACAAATGGTAAACCTCCGTGAAAGTATAATAGCCCTGTTATTAATAATAAGTTTAGATTCGATAGCGCAGCAAAGCTTACCTGTTCCCGGCAATATTCAACATGCTTATGCGCATGGTACCCGTTCTACTGATGGCAAGCCCGGTCCAAATTATTGGCAGAACACGGCCGATTATAACATAGCCGCGATTCTTGATCCTGGCACACTTTTATTAAAAGGCGCTGAAACCATTACTTATACCAATAACAGTCCCGATACTCTTTACGAAATAGTTTTTAAGCTCTACCCCAACATCTTTAAAAAAGGGGCAGAGCGTGAAACGGTAATACCTGCCGAAGACATCGGTGAAGGGATGGTGATAGATGGAATGAGTGTTACAAACAGCCCTGTTATTACGTACTCTGTTGACGGTACAAATATGAAGGTTTCCATTCCCCCAATGCTTCCCAAGCAAAACATCACTTTTAATATTAAATATCATTATTCCCTCAATAAAGGACCCGGTATTAGAACCGGCCAGGTAGAAGAGAACACTGCCTTTGTCGCTTATTTTTTTCCCCGCATTGCTGTTTATGACGACATTGATGGATGGAACAGGTACCAATACACAGGTACACAGGAGTTTTATAATGACTTTTGCAATTTCAAAGCATCCGTAACAGTTCCTAAAGATTTCGTAGTTTGGGCAACAGGCGATCTGGTAAATTGTAACGAGGTTTTGAACGAGAAATACTGTGACCGCGTAAAACAGGCAGAAACATCAGATTCTATTGTAAATATCATAGACTCCCCCGACCTTGCCGTCGGCAATATTACTACAGCTAATAGCTTTAATACGTGGTTCTTCGAAGCAAAAAATGTCACCGATTTTGTATTTGCTACCAGTGATCATTATCTCTGGAAGTCTTCCAGTCTTGTTGTTGATCCGTCAACAGGAAGAAGAACGCGGGCAGATGCAGTGTTCAACCCAAAACATACAGATTATTATGAAGTAATCAACTACAATCGAAAAATTTTGCAGGCGATGAGCTATTCATTCCCCAAATGGCCTTATCCTTACCAACACGAAACAGTATTTGATGGACTTGACCAAATGGAATATCCGATGATGGTAAACGACAACCCATCCTCTACTACTTTCGACGCCATTACCTTAACTGATCACGAGATCTTCCACTCCATGTTCCCTTTTTATATGGGTATAAATGAAACTAAATACGGTTGGATGGACGAAGGCTGGGCGACTATTGGAGAATGGGTTATTTCGCCCATGATTGATTCTACCATCGTAGATACCTATGGATTATCAACTTATGAAACGGCCGCAGGTAAAGAAATTGATCTGCCCATCACCACGCTTACGACGCAACTAAGTGGAACCCCTTTTTTTCTCAACTCTTATGTAAAACCCGCGCTTGGATACCTGTACATTAAAGACTATCTGGGCGAAGACCTATTTACGAAAGCTTTGCACTACTACATTCAGCAATGGCAGGGCAAACACCCCACTCCCTACGATTTTTTCAATTGCATGAATACAGGCGCCGGCAAAAACATGAATTGGTTCTGGAAAAACTGGTTTTTCGACAATGGCGCACCTGATTTAGCCATCAGCAACGTTAAAAAGAAAAGAAATAAATACGAAGTAACCGTCACTTCAAAGGGAAGCAAAGCTGTGCCCGTCGATTTGCAAATAACTTTAGATGACAACACTGTTATAAAGGAACATCAAACCGTTAGCGCCTGGGAAAAAGGTGACACAACCACCACGGTTTCATTTAAAACAAGTAAGCAGGTTACAGAAATAGTATTGGGTAGCACCTATGTAGTTGATACCAATAAAACCGATAATACCTGGAACGCAAAATGATGTAATTATTAGAAGATTTTTTGGAGGTCGCTGCTGACTTCTGCACTTCGCCAGCTTCTTGCCGCTGGCATTCGCTCATATCGCCGCCTCGAATAAAGAACGTGCAGACCTCCCATGGTAAGCTCATATTTCCTTCAAAGTAAGTCGCAGGACTTACTACCTCATGTTTTCGTCTAACTGTGGGGTTCGCTGTCTAAGGCCAACTTGCCCCATTAAGTAAGCCTTATATCCTGTTTCTATTCGTCAACTCACATCTTCGTCCTACGCTTCCTTCAGATTTGCAGTCGCCTGCAACACCTTTGCGTTGGACTATCAGTTCCCGTTAGCTGGCCTGTTTGGGTCTTGCACCCTATGGAACTATGGAATGTATCGCGCACAAAAAAATGGCCTCTCCGTGGAAACGGAGCGGCCTCTAACGATTGCTTGCCATATGAAAATCTTCGAATACTTTATATTTGTGCTGTTTTAACACAGCCTGATTTCAAAACGGGATTGAAAACTTTATTTTCTTTGTTTGTTACACAAATGTAGGCTGCGCATTACACAATAATAAAACAACTTGCTGCTTGTTCTATTATGGCAACCAGGTTAATAAAAGTGTTAAAACCTTTGCCAGTGCTACCTTTTACTATAATTATATAATGATGCCCAACCGATATTCGGATACATTATTCCAACTGATACACTCGCTTGAAAAGGCTGAAAAAAGAAATTTCAAGCTATACATTAAAAGAAGCTCGGCCAAAGAAGACCTAAAGGTTATCCGGTTATTTGATGCAATGGATAAATTAAGCGAGTATGACGAAAAATTGCTTCTTAAGAAACTTCCTTCAATAGAAAAGCCGCAACTGTCTAATTTAAAAACTCACCTGTACAAACAAGTACTTGCAAGTTTACGGTTATTAAAAACAACAGAAAATATAGACTTACAATTACATGAGCAGTTAGACTATGCCCGTATCTTATACAACAAAGGCCTCTATCTTCAAAGTCTTAAGATATTAGATAGGTTAAAAGAATTAGCTCGTTCGTATAACCAGGACAGCTTTTTAATCCAGGTCATTTCTCTCGAAAAAAAAATTGAAACCTTGCATATTACGAGAAGTATGCAAGACCGGGCAGACAGGCTTACAAACGAAGCGAATGAAATAAACGATCGAAGAAGAATAATAACACAACTCTCTAACCTTGCTTTGCAATTGTATAGCTGGTATATAAAAAATGGTCATGCACGAAATCAGGAAGATGAAAAAGACGTGAAGAAATTTTTTATTGAGAACCTGCCTCCTGACGCACATAGTTTAACCGGCTTCTATGAAAAGCTTTACTTGTGCCAAAGCTACTGCTGGTATGCCTTCATCCGCCAAGACTTTTTAATGTATTATCGCTATACTCAAAAATGGGTAGATCTTTTTACTGAGCAACAATTTATGATTGGTGTAGAAACAGGACATTATATTAAAGGCATGCACAATCTTTTAAATGCTCATTTTGATTTACGAAATTTTGAAAAGTTCCACGTTGTGTTACAGGAGTTTGAAAAATTCGCTGCTTCCGATCACGGTATGCAACACGACAATTTCCGCATCCAGACTTTTGTTTATATATATAGTTCTAAGATCAACCAGCATTTTATGCTGGGTACTTTTAAAGAAGGCCTTTCTCTTGTTCCTTATATAAAAGAGAAATTAAAAGAATATTCTCTATTTATTGATAGTCACCGGGTATTGGTTCTCAATTATAAAATTGCGACATTATATTTCGGCAATGGCGATTACAGCACTTCGATTGACTACCTGCAAAAAATTATAAACACTCATGCTGATTTGAGAAAAGACCTGCAATGTTATGCGAGATTATTGCATCTGATGGCCCACTTTGAGCTTGGCAATTTTGATATAATTGAATATTTGATAAAATCAGTTGTACGATTTATGGCAAAAATGCAAAATCTTACAATTGTTGAAGAGGAAATGTTTAAATTTTTGAGAAGCACTTTTCACATTTCCCGAAAAAAATTGCAACCCGAGTTTGAAAAATTTTTGAACAAAATAAAACAGTTTGAAAAAAACCGTTTTGAAACCAGGTCGTTTGCTTACCTCGATATCATTTCCTGGGTGGAAAGCAAAGTCTATGGAAAAACTATGAGTGAAATAATTAAAGAAAAACATCTCACAAGTAGAAGAAAAAAGCAAGATCAAAGTGCGAGCATGGTCGCTATGGATGTATAACCTATTTTCTTTCAGACAACCATTTTTCAGAGTTGTTAATTCTGTTTTGTAAAAAAAAAATTTAAAATGACAACGGTAAAAGGAAAAACATCTTACCCGAATGCTTTGTAATATTTTTTGCCCTAATTTTATATCTCATCAAAGAAAAGGAGGTATTCATGCAATCTACAGATAAATCATGGAAACCTTCGGTTAGTATCGTCTAACCGGGTTCATCCATAAAAATAATCTGCTGACGCAGTCATTGCGTCGGGGCCGCAAAGTAAATTTTGCGGCTTTTTTATTACAACCCGTACTCTACGTTCCACAAAAACACACGAATTCCCCAGTAATTTTTCTCACATGTCTAGAAAAAGTGGGCTACCTGCAACTATTTGATTAATGAGAACTTATCATTAAAAGAATATGATTAAACATTCGTAATCAATTTCAGCAAGAATCTATTGAAAAAAGATTAAAAACACATGGCAAGGAAATTGAATAACCTACACCATATTCAATAATTAAAAAATTTATATGGCAACTAACTTAAATCCACAACATTCAGAAGGACCAGTAGCAAAGGCTATTGAGGAACAAACAGCGAAACTTCCTTCAGACTTATTTCTTTGGTTGGCAATGGGATCAATAGCAATTTCTTTGGGCTTTAAAATTGCCGGAAAAAATAACAAATCTCTATTTGTTGGGCAATGGCCGCCAACGTTTTTGCTACTCGGTCTTTACAATAAATTAGTAAAGATTGAAGGACACGATTAGGAAAATGTAATTCTTTCTAAAGGAAAAACAGGTTTAGGCTTTTTAACTTAAACCTGTTTTTTTTGTTATCAAATGGGAGCTAACATAAAAGACTGTGGCCTTTCTTAAGTAATTTTACAAAAGCACATTTATATTGCTTACCAATTTTGTCACTTTACGCTCCTTGTTTGTTTTTGCGAATAGTATGTAAACTCCATTTGGCAAATTAGCAGCAGAAACGTTTACTTGTCCAGTCATCTAAACCGTTGAACTAACCGATTCCGATCTCCCTAAGATATCTTTTACCAATGTTTTTACGAGTTCAGTAACATTGGTCAGAAATAAATTTATTTCTGATAATACCGTTTTTTTTTGACCAGCTTCAATGCCCAATCGTTGCTGCCTTTAGCTTTAATAAAATGACCTTATATTCCTTTGCCTTACCATTTTTATCGTTGGTTATCACCTGTTGCGTTTGGCGTACCAACTGTTTTTTCACAGTTCTGCTCCTATGTGTAGCGGACGCAGTTCCGTCTGTAATAAAAGCCTCCTCCCCTGTTTCGATCGTCGTGCCCGTGAAAATGTAGCTACCGTCTAGCATGGTTCCGCCATCTCGCAACTTTTATATTAGAAGATAATTGAATCGTGCCTCCGGGAGTTCCGTTTGTAACCCATAATGTTTTATCGAGATTAGAAATCATCGCTGCCTTCCCATTTAGCTGTATGGAAGTGAAATCTAAACTTTTGTTTGCTTTTAGCAGCGTTACCTGGGCTTCAGTAGCAAGGCCAACCAGCGCCAGAATGGTAATGAGTAAACTTTTTTTAAAAATCGTTTTTTGATGTTGTAAAACGAAAATAATTAGAGAAAAAAAAGTGAGTTATAGCATAAATAGGTGAGTCTGTATAAACTTGTGTGTGAGAGGATTAACGGTAAAGTGAGATATTTTTCCGGGCCAGAATTTTTTACAATCACAAAAAAATTTGAAAAATTCTGAGGTTCGGAGAAGAAGTTAATAATTTGATCTTAACCAACCCTTTGTATAAAACATGTATCATAAGTATTAATTTTTGAAAAAAAATACGAGAATTTTTTTATTTCACATTTCTCTCAATATCTATTACATAAATTGAAGGTTCTTAGAATTAAAACACGCATATGCGACACGGAATTTTTGTAAAAGCAATAGTTGCAATCATATTATTTTCAAGCTGTAAAACCGCTTTTTCACAATTTGACACAACAACTCTATCTAATAAACTTACCCGGTCAAAAGAAAAGCTCGGAAAAGACATCGCTTTTGTACTGTATAAAGATGGAAAAGTCGCCTACAAAAAAGAAATCGGCAATTTAAATATTAAGACGCCCGTCTTCATCGGCGCAAGTAGCCAATGGCTTACCACTGCTTTAGTGTTGACTTTTATACAAGAAGGCAAGCTGTCACTCGATGATAAGGTAAGCGCTTATCTGCCCATCTTTACCAAATATTATAAAGACTTTATAACCATTCGTCAATGTCTTACAAATTTTACCGGTATTCAATCTGAACAGGGTATTGGCAAATTTTTTCAGAAAAATAAATTTCATTCGCTTGAAGAAGAAGTAAATGACTTTGCATCAAGAAGAGACATTCAAACAAACGCAGGCACCGAATTTAGGTATAGCAATGTTGGTTTTAATATCGCCGGACGGGTGCTTGAAGTGGTGTCAAAAAAAGCTTTTGACAGATTAATGCAGGATAAGATCATAAGGCCTTTGGCAATGAAAAACACCACATTTACCAATGAAAATTATAATGACGCAGTTGATCCTGCAATAGGTGCAAGATCAAGTGCTGCAGACTTTACCAACTTCTTGTCGATGCTGTTGAATAAAGGAACTTTTAATAACAAGCCGATATTAACTGAAGCGTCCGTTGCTATGTTGCACACTTTAACAACAGAAGCAAGCCAGGTAACATACGCACCTACACAGGTTGCTGGTCTTAGCTATGGATTAGGTGAATGGATACTGGAAACGAACGCACAAGGTAAAGCGATTGCAGTAACAGTACCATCCCTTCAAGGGTCGTGGCCAATGATAGACCTTTGTCGTGGTTATGCATGCGTCATTTTTACAAAAGTTTTATCGGGCGAACTGAGTCGAAACTTTTATTTAGACATTAAAGCAACAATTGATGACCTGGTTGGTGGAAATTGTCAGTAAAAACACAATTGGCTGCAACCAGGGTAGTTTTAAACAATTGAAGGCAATTATTAAAGTAAGTTTTTTTGATGCAGTTATTAAAAGAAGAAAAGCTCTAGTACACCAATTGATGTGTTTGTTTCAATATTCCCATCACAAATACACTTTGCACATGGCCCATGTTCTCCATCTGGCTAAGTTTGTTTACATGGAAATCATAATAAGCGTTCATATCCTCCGAAACTACTTTTAACATAAAATCAAATTCTCCTGATATATTATAGCACTCAATTACTTCATTTAACTCATGTATCGTCTTTATAAATTTATCTCCTGCGTCTTTGCTATGTTGCTTTAGCGATACATAACAAATCACCATTAAACCTCTTTTCACTTTAGTATGATCTACCAGTGTTGCATATTGTTTAATTACTCCCGTTTCCTCCATTCTCTTAATGCGTTCGTGAACCGGCGTAGTGCTTAAATGAACCTTTTCTGAAATTTCCTTTACAGTTATCCGTGCATTTTCCTGTAATAAGCGAAGTATTGCCAAATCCTTATTATCCAGCCCCGAGTGAGCAATAGTCGAATTTTCTTTTTGAACTGCCTTTGCCATAAAGAAATATAGGTTTATTCTACAGAAGTAGAGGCGATATTATGTTTATTCCAAAGTTAATCACTATTGCAGAATATTCTACTAAGACAGTTAAGTTTGCAATCAATCCGGTTGCACAAACCGCTTGGTTTGCAAAAGGAAACTAAAATAAATAAGGCGGGATCTTAATTGCTTTCTCCGCTAATATAAAATCAGAAAACAAAGAAATATGTCTACAACAATCAACAATCAAATTGACTTTAATCTAAAGTACAAAGTGGCTGACATGAGTCTTGCTGCATGGGGCCGTAAGGAAATACGTCTTGCAGAAGCTGAAATGCCAGGTCTAATGTCCATTCGTGAAGAATACGGAGCAGCGCAACCGTTAAAAGGCGCCCGCATAGCAGGATGCCTTCATATGACTATCCAAACCGCAGTTCTTATTGAAACGTTGGTTGCCCTCGGCGCTGAGGTCAAATGGAGTTCGTGTAATATTTTTTCGACACAAGATCATGCTGCTGCTGCAATTGCTGCTGCCGGTATAGGCGTTTTTGCGTGGAAAGGTCAAAGTATCGAAGAAGGAGAATGGTGTATAGAACAAACTTTGTTTTTTGGTGGCGAAGACCGTCCGCTAAACATGATACTCGATGACGGAGGTGATTTAACGAACATCGTTTTTGATAAATACCCTGAACTGATACAACATGTAAAAGGCCTAAGCGAAGAAACTACAACAGGCGTTCATCGCTTATACGAGAGAATGGAGAAAGGTACTTTGCCTATTCCTGCAATTAATGTAAACGACAGTGTTACCAAATCTAAATTTGACAATAAATATGGTTGCAAGGAAAGTTTAGTTGACTCTATTCGCCGTGCAACAGATGTTATGTTAGCTGGTAAAGTTGCTGTTGTAGGTGGTTATGGAGATGTGGGTAAAGGTTCAGCCGCTTCATTAGCTGGTGCTGGTTGCCGTGTTATAGTTACCGAAATTGATCCTATTTGTGCTTTACAAGCGGCAATGGATGGCTTTGAAGTAAAGAGAATGATTGATGCTGTAAAAGAAGCTGATATTATAGTTACCGCATCAGGTTGTCGTGATCTGATTACCGAGAAGCACTTCCGTTCGATGAAAGACAAGGCTATTGTTTGTAACATTGGACACTTCGATATCGAAATTGATATAGCCTGGTTGAATAACAATTACGGCGATACAAAAGATACAGTAAAGCCACAGGTAGACATTTACAATATTGAGGGTAAAGACGTTATCGTATTGGCTGAAGGTCGTCTTGTAAACCTTGGGTGCGCAACGGGACATCCTAGTTTTGTTATGAGTAACTCTTTTAGTAACCAGACGTTGGCGCAGATAGAACTGTGGACAAATCACGACAAATACGAAAATAAAGTTTACGTGTTACCAAAGCATCTCGATGAAAAAGTAGCTCGCCTTCATCTTGCTAAAATTGGTGTTGTATTAGATGAACTAACAGATGAACAATCAGAATACTTAGGCTTAAATAAAAACGGACCATTCAAGCCTGAAATGTATAGATATTAATAGCTTGGTCATTAGAAAATGACATGACAGTTAGAGTGAAAATTGGAACCCGCCTTAAAGGTGGGTTTTTTTTGTAGGCCTGCCTTCATACCACTTTTTACTTTTGTTGCGTCGCACACTTTTACATTGATTAATCATATTCGCCAAGATTGCACCTTTTAAAGATAAGACGCGGCAAAAAGAACAATTTGAAATAAACAAGCTTTACATCCCTTCAAATCCTTGACTTGGAGTTAAACGTTTCGTTCAGAGTCATCTAAGTCTTTATTAGTATCAATTGTATAGAAACTATTTTCTATTATCTCTATTGCCAAAAAATGGAAGGGAAAATCTTATACCATTTGTGCCGTTGTTATCTTTAGTAAAAGATTTCACATAATCAATTCTAAATACTTTGAAAATATTCTCTAATCCCACAAACGCTTCTGTATAATTTGTTCCATTCTTTAGATAAAGAACATTTGCTCCGCCTACAAGAAACCAGTTTAATTTTTTAAACACAGGAATTTTATTAGTTAGCAGTCCATTTAAATGATACTCTAGGTGAGCAGTTGTATAAAACTTTTCCGTATTGCTATATTCATAATAAGGCATTAACTGGAAGGAATTCAGGTATTGAGAAGCTAACGACAACTGGTTGCCCTGATAGTGTTGGATGTCAGGTAAAAAAACCGAGTTGTGATGTAAATATCCCCCAACTGAAACATTGTAATTAATTAGGCCTAAGAGTTTTAGATCGAGGTCGTCTGTTATCGCAAACCTCCACTTGCTGTAATCAACATCGCTTCCTAAAGCACCTTTTATACCATTGGTATAGGTGAAGTTAAAGGTTGGATACTTTGACCCGATGTTAAGTTTTTGATTTGGAAATTCAATATAACGTGTACCTGGTTTCCAACTGACAGTTAATGATGCAACAAGAGCCTGGTGAGGATTAAAGATAAAATTGGGAGTAAAATTTCTGTCCTTAAAATCTCTCCACTTCGTGGTGGTTGTATTTTGTAAAGATGACCTGTCCTGGTATTCAATACCTGCCCCTGCCGTAAAGCCTAATCCTAACTCTTTGGTATAGTTTATCCTTCCAAATACTGCTTCATAGATTTTCATATAGTTCCGCTCATACTGCAAGGTAGATATCGTATTATACTGCTCAGGAATTTGACCGTTATTATCAAATTGGAAAACTCTTTTTCCTCCCGCAATTTCTATACTATTAACGTATTTCTTTCCATATACATGGTCAATTTTAATATAAGCATTAAAATGTCGGTTACTAAACCCGTAGCGAAAATTTGGAGTAATCGAAATATGATTTCTATCAAGAGTATTAAACCTCTTTATATATTCAGGAGCAAAACTTACAACCGCTCCTTCCACAGTATTGAAATTAATATTGTCTAACAGAGGGCCTATCTTCAATGAGCTTTTGCTTTTTTCTTTTGTAAATGTTTGTCCTGTTGCTATCAGTCCTACAATATTTAACTTATTTCTTTTTCTATCAATTGAGTCCATGTAATGCGGATCCTTTCTAACCTGTTCGAGGCTATCCTTTTTCTTATAATCTCTAACCTCCTCCAACAACAAAGGAACCGGCCTTACACTATCCCAATAGGCAATGTTTTTTTTGTTCGAGCTATCATCATACTTCATAATAGTGTTGTCAAAAAAGCCTTTTGCAAAAACTGGATTAAGGTTAAACTTATCATACACCTGCACAAAATTGCCGACCATGTCGAAACCTAAAATTTTTATTGCAGGTGAAATGGTTTGCTGCTTAATAATCCAAAGGCTTGCAAATGGAACGTATAACTGTTCTATTTTCAACGTATCGATCATCTGCATCTGGTTCTCTTTGTATAACACCAACTGAACACTTTGAATACGCCATTCATTTTCTATAATATTAATATAACCGTTAAATAAGGGTTCATATTTTCGTTTTGGAATAACCTTTATACGGTTGATCATCTGGTTGTTTTCAAAAAAAGTTCCTTCAAACTTATACTTGTAGTAGTTTAAAGCATTACTTGAAACCGGAGAAATGAAACCACGTGGATTTAAATCACCAAGAGAAATGTTATTTTGATAAAAAGAAAAGATCTGGGGGCTGCCAAAACCAAAAGCGTCCTTATCGCCACTTACTTTAGTAGAGATAATTTCAACCTTTCTTTTTGGTTCATCTACAAAATACTTTGCTATAGTTTCAGATAAGAAAAGAATTTTTCTTCTGCTTGTATCTCCATCTTCGAAATCGACTTCTTTCCCTAAAAATCTTTTTGGGTAGCTTCGGGTTTTCAATTGACCCTTTATATAAACTTCAGTTTCAAATCGTTTAAGTTCAGTTTCGTAGAACTTCCTCTTTTTTATTGCGTTTCGTATTATAGCATAAGCAGGATCTTCACCTTGTTTTACAACAACGTTGTCTAATTGGTACTGCTGCTCACTCATTTCAAAATTAACTACAAGCTCTTCCTTACCTACAGCAACTTTTCTTTCAATGGTTTTAAAACCTATATGCTGCACTACTAAAGTGTATTCACCTTCTAAAAGAGTTATAGAAAAATTTCCAACATTATTTGCAGTCGTTCCCTTCAAAGTTCCTCTAATAGTGACAGATGAATAAGGAAGTGGCTGGTTTTTACTGTCAGTTATGTGTCCTGAAACTGTACCAGCCAAGCTTGAGGCAGAGGCAAATAAAATGCTAATAAGCAGTAAGAAAGTTTTCATTGCTAGTGGTTATTACGAAAGTAATTGACCGCCGTATAAAAAACTTTAAAATACTAATAACGTCAAAATTTTAACAATGGCACATGGAAGTATCTTTTAATGAACGCTTTGTTTTAAGAAAAATACATAATAATCAGGCGAGTAACTAATACAGCGCATATTTTTTATTTCTGCTTAAGCAACCAACAATCAATCTTATTCTTCTATAGTTAAATAAAAGCAGTAAAAAGGCTTGCTTAAATTAGGAAAAGCCCCACAAAAACTCAATTTATTGTTTAACTGCTTTTTGCTAAATCTTTATTCAATATCCATTTTATGAAAAAAATCCAGGTACTCTTCTATTTAATCTTCTCCAGCTTCTTAGTTAATGCACAAATTGGAACCCTTGATACTACATTTGGCGAAAAAGGCATTAAAGAAACGAAATACATTCAGAAAGGATCGCTCACTTCAGAAAAAGGAGAGTCTTTTAAAATAGAGGCTGACAGCAATTCTTATATTCCGACAGTGAGGGTATACAAATACTTAAGCAACGGTACGTATGATCTTTCTTACGGTACAAATGGAGTTACGGAACTTGTTCAAATGATTTATTTTGGCTCTGAAATTCAAATTGATGGAAAAATTGTAGTGGTGGGATCAGTACATAGTCCATTTGGTCCTATCCATGATCAAATACGAATAGTGCGTTTTAACATAGACGGTTCAATTGATTTTAAATATACAAGTCCTTCACCTGGAACCTACTACAATTTCCCTGTTAAATTAGTTAAGCAAGACAGCAATATTGTTATTTCTGGTTATTCAGTTTCTGTTGCAAATGGAACTAATATGGATTTTATTTATACCTTAAATAGTTCTTCTAATGTAATCCATCCTTACTATATCAGTCCTATGCGTCAAAATTCAAGTAGCGGGAGACTTGGTTTAGGCTTAAACGCTACCTCCCGAAGTAAAACCATAGCAATTCAAGGTGATCAAATGATTGTGGCAGGCCTTGAAATTATTGAAGGACAAAATTTTCCATATGCACTCACTTCAGGCTATTATGTGAGTAAATATGTAAACGGTCTTTCTGATCGAACTTTTGGCGCGTCCGGAACTTTGCCTGCGACGTTACCAGCCAAGTATTATGAAAATATGCTACTTAGTCCGGGCGGAAAATTTATAGTTGTTAACGCTGCTGCAAACAAAAATACCGGCGACAACGATTTTTATATTAGCAGGTTTAATGAGAATGGTTCACCTGACTTTACTTTTAACGGCAATGGCACTCAATCGACTGACTTTGGCTTCAATGATTCTGCTTATTCCATAGAGTTCGAACACGATAAAATAATAGTTGGAGGTTCTACCATGAATAAAGCGACGGGAGATAAGGAATTTGCTATTGCCCGTTATAATGATAATGGATCTCTCGACGAATCATTTAGCTCAGATGGCAAGCAAACGCTGGGTAAGGATGGATATTCATATAGTTTAAAGCAAATGAAAATAGAGGATTGCCGATTATTGGTTGCAGGAAATACTATATCAGGCAACGGAGATACATTTAAGGTAGTTGCAGCGTACTTGCTCAAACAAAATTTGTTATTGATTTGCCCTTCCGACAAAAACGTCTTCACGGATAAAGGTTTCTGCTCTGCTGTCGTTACTAATATCGACCCCGCCATTACTCCTTTATTAAGCAATACACCTTTCAGTTATGCAATGTCAGGAGCTAATACCCTTAGCGGCACCGGTACAGCAACCGGCATAACCTTTAATAAAGGCGAAACCGCAGTCACTTACCAACTTTTAAATGAACCCCTAAAAACTTGTTCTTTCGTTGTAAAAGTTGAAGACAAAGAAGCTCCTGTAATTACGGGTGTTTCAGTCAGTACCAATTTGATTTCACCCGCAAATCATCAGATGAAAGACGTTGAAATCAATTACAACATCACTGACAATTGTAGTTCTGTAAACCCGGCTCTAACAGTGTCGAGTAACGAACCACAAAGTGGAACAGACAAATTTGATATTGCTAATGACTGGAAAGTAATAGACGCTCACCACGTACAACTGAGAGCAGAACGTGCAGAGAAGGGCAACGGAAGAGTTTATACAATTGCAATATCAGGAACAGATGCAGCGGGTAATAAAAGTGAACAACAAGTGAAAGTGTCTGTACCAAAAAATAACTCAGAAGCAAAAAACAACGTAGTTAGCTTGATTGTAAAACTAATGTCTAATCCATCAAAAGATTTTTTCACCTTGTCTATACAAAGTAATATCACAGAACCGGTTTCATTAAGAGTTATGGATATATTTGGAAGAGTTGTAGAAACAAGGTCGGGGATACCAACAAATGGCGTATTAACAATAGGAAGCAGTTATCGCTCCGGAACATACTTTGCCGAAGTAAAGCAGGGAGATAAAAAAGAAACTCTTACGATGCTAAAAAATTAAAGAGCGCCTGTTTTCTTACATCTACTGAACTCATCATAGCAGAAAAACTTGAAGTACTAAGAATTATTCTTTCTGCTTCAAGTTTTTTGGAGTTTGCTTCGATGTCTCTATCGAAATAAACCAATTGGCAAAACAACTTCCCACTGATTTGGTTGCTTTATTCCAAGGTTGTTATAGTTGAGCAAACGGCTATATCGAACACCAAAAGATACATCTTGCTGGTTCCACCATTTGGTATCAAAAAACAACTCAGCTCCGGTAGAGTTAAATGTAAAAATTTTACCGGTGCGTAAACTTTTTACATGGGTGTCGTCATAAAAACCATTTGCTCTAACCCGCTTGCAATAAACAATGTTACCAATACCCCAATCAGGATAAAATATAGGGAAATGATAATTAGCTCCAAATTTTATCATTCGGGGAAAATCTACACCTGCATACCCACGTGAGAAGGGAAAATTGTTTGTAAAAGGATATTGGCCAAGAGTATCACGTCGTTGGTAAGCAGCAGTTAAAATAATATTATGGTTTATATGAAAACCAGGCAAATAAAGAGAACCGTAAGCAAGAAATTGATTTGCTGTTATCCTGTTGACAGTACTTCGATATTGAAATACTAAAGTTTGTGCCCACCGCGGGTAAATGTGTTGTACAGCCTTTTGACTTTGAGCAGAATATTGCAAACGACCTTGCCAGTAATTGAAGCTTTGATCCTGGATAAATCTTTTAAATGCGCCAGAACCGGAAATGGACTGACGATTGATTGTTGCAGTTGCAGTTAAGTACCTGTATTGTTTGCCCGAGGAAAAATTTAATGGAAGCCTTACACCTGCATTTGCATTAAACTCGCTGTAGTTGGCGATACTGTCTCTTGTATTACTCGCCCGGTTTAAAGAAACAGAACGATTCCATGTTTGACTTCCTCCTATTACCGGCTGAACAAACCATCCACCGTACATTGCATTTGCTCCGACTCTATGGCTGCTTTCATTTCGATTGTAAGTATAATATAGCTCCGTTTGGATGGTATTAAGCACATTCTCCCCTAATAAGCTAATTGAAAACTCCGGGTCACTGTACTCCGGTCGCCAGCTATGAAAATTGATGGGGTTAAATAACTTTCGATATTTTTTTATCCCGAAGTTCCTTAATGGAATATTCTCTAATGTAGTAGATTTTTCTTGTTCCAACGCTTTACTGGTATATAAGTCCATGATAGCATCTTCTTTATTCTCCACGTGCTGCCAGAGTAAAGATGAATCGGCGAGCGCAGTAAGCCGGTAACCGTCGGCGGTAAAATTTGAGGTAATAAGACTTTTTTTTGAAGCATCGAAAACGGCCTGGTAAAGACCTGTAGGAAGACTAGCTACACGATACGTTTTCTTTTTACTTTCGATAAAAGCCCATATCTCATCTCTTGCCTTGTAAGTGCTGGTAAAGAGGATGGTATCTCCCTGCACTGTTGGAAAACCGATAATACGATCAGAAAAAGGAATTAGGCTGGTTTCCTTGCCGGTACTCAACTCTATTTTAATCAGCGCCATTTTTCCGTCCTCACTTCTTACCGCTGTATATACAAGCGAGTCATTAGCAGCATATTTTGGATAAGAATAAACAATACCGCGTGCCGCTTTTGAGCGGAACAAAGTTTTACCTGACAAACTCATTGCCACTAGATTTGACATCTGATTGGTTCGCATTTCTACTGCTATTACCTTTTGCCCATCATGCGAAATATCGGGAGAAAAAAATCGTTCTTTGTTGGTTATTTTAAGAGTTTTTCGAGTTTTCAAATCCAACACTTTAATGTCGCTGAATTCCCGGTAACCCCATCTTTTATCAGCCTTATAAGAAGAGTAAACAATTTTCCCGTTATTGTAAGAAAAGTAATCGTCATTTGAGATGTCTCTTACTGCAATCTTTTCTTCTTTTCCATTGGGCGATAATTTGTAGAAAGCCGGTATGTGCCGATAGCTGCTTTTTAAAGTAATAACAGATCCATCACTAGTTACATAAGGATATTTATAGTTAGTAACATAATTGCGGTGAACAGGTGTTATATAACTGATTTTTGTCCCTTTTAGTGAACTCCACCTGTTGTGGTAAAAGGCGAAGGCATCAGATACGAATTGTTTGTAAGAAATGCCAGCATATCTTTTTACTGCTCCCTGCCAGGGATAAATCAATGGTTTGAAACTTGCTGCATCCTGCGATACTTTCCTCCAAAAATCTGGTCCGTACTTTTCCCGCCCATATGCTACCAGCAAATATCCCAGCTCATAATGATTGGGTACATAATCGACGAGAGAACCGTTACGAAGTTTCATATAAGAATAGTGCCGGTTCTGAATAAACAAAGACTCGTAACCTTTGAAAAAAAACGGCAGTCTTCCCCTACCCTGCTGGGTCAGGGCGGTCTCGTTAAAAACCGCATCACCCTCAAAAAACCAATTGGGAACAGATGCAGCGTTAGCTAAAGCCTGTCCCTGCTGACCAAACAAAATGCTGGCGACTCTTGATAAGCCAATATCGAAATTACTATATTGCTCTACGTGCCTGTACTCGTGCACCGATAGCAGATCAGCCCAATTGAGGGCGCTAAGTTCAAAAGCATTTTGCGGAGCAAACAAATAAAACTCACTTCGGTAAGGACCCAATGCAACATATCCGTTAGAAACGGTCGTTTGATTTTGTAAAACAATGTTTATTTTTCTCAGCTTGTCGCCAATGGTTCTTGTATGATTCTTTTGCAATTCATGAATCACCGAAGACACTTTTCTACCCACGTCCTCCAACCCTGCGGGAAAAATAACCCTTGCTGTATCGGTGTTTATCTGGCTCCATTTTATTGACTGTGGGTTTCCCCCAAACTCCTGGGCGTTCACTATAACAACCCAAAGAGATAGAAGAATCACTGATAAAATGGAACGCAATGGTTGTATTTTAATTTGTAGCTACACCCTAAAAAGAAGTTACATCCTGCACTCTTTCTCCCTCTAAGGTGGAGGCTATTTATTATTCGCCTGCTGTCAGAGGCACTTTTGTCATTGCAAGAAAGTCGTTCTGAAACTCGTGCACATAAATCGGGTGAGATATGTGACGTTTGTCTTCACGATACCACATCTCAAAATTAGAAAAATTACCAGGCTCATGAGCAAGAACTCTGAAGGCGCCTTTTAAATACTTTATTGATCCGTCGTCATTTTGATGCTTTTGAAAACCAAGTTTAAAGAGGTAGGATTCATCCAGCAAAATTGCCTTAACATGTTTCATATCATACCAAAACTCCTGCTCTCCAGGTGGAGTGACTTCAACCTTATCATCAATACCGTCAATATTAGTTATCTCACCTTCCCTCCATTGTCCATCATATTCTGCCATTACAAGGTCGCCTTCCTTCAGTTCATTAATTTTTAGCATAAGCTATCGTTTTTAAATAATTTATTTTAATTCAGTTTTTTAACCATCCTATATATGAGATACTTTCAGTCACGCAGTTGTTTTTTTACGGGCAGAGCTATTGTTCAAAGCAGCACTCTTTACTTTGTATTCAATCAAAATCAAACAGCAAGACAAAAGACACAAAATATTATACCAAATCGTGTTTTGATGGCTGAAAATTTTAAGTAATCTAAATTAATGAAATTGCTAAAAGAATGATTATTAATTATTAATAAAATAAATTTTGAAAAGAATTGGATTAATATCGGATACCCACAACTACCTGGATGAGGCAGTTTTTAAACATTTCGATAAAAGTGATGAAATATGGCACGCAGGAGATTTTGGTTCAGCAATGATAGCGGACGCGTTAAAAAAGTTTAAACCACTGCGCGGCGTATATGGAAACATTGACGGCAAAGATATCAGGAGTGAATTTCCAGAGGTTTTAAAGTTTACATGCGAAGAGGTAAAGATTTTGATGATACATATAGGTGGTTATCCCGGCAAGTATTCGCCTCTTGCAAAAGCAGAAATACTATCTGGTAATCCAAAAGTTTTTATCTCAGGTCATTCACATATTTTGAAAATAATGTACGACAAAAAGTTCCAGTGCCTTCGTATGAACCCAGGAGCCGCAGGAAAACAAGGTTGGCATAAAGTGAGAACCCTCATTCGTTTTGATGTTGACGAGACAGACATTAAAAACTGCGAAGTAATTGAACTTGGCAAGAGGTAAACAAACAGGATGCTTATCGATACGACAAACACCATCAATTCAAAACAATTTTTTGAATGGTGGTGTCCTATTTATTCAACATTTGCTTTACCTGCGGCCATTGTCCCGACTGTCTTTTAATAATTTAAACATTTGCTCTACAATCCCAGGATATTTATCGGCAACGTTTACTTTTTCGCCAATATCCTTTTGCAGGTCATACAGCCTTTGGGGGCATCACCGGGTATGATAAGCGTGCTGCACACCTGGAGGCAGAACCTCAGTCTGCACCCTCATGCACACATGATAGTGCCTGCAGGAGGCTTTACTGCAGCAGGCTGCTGGAAGCCGTCAAAGCACAGGGGAACGTTTCTCTTTCCCGTAAAAGCAATGAGCAAAGTGTTTAAGCACAAGTTTATGGAAGGACTGCTGAAGTGGCTGCCTCTGAGCAATCAACACCTAGACAAACAGGTGCGTAAAGCAATGTACAGCAAAGACTGGGTGGTGTATGCCAAACGTCCTTTTGGCGGACCAAAGCAGGTGATAGAATACCTTGGCCGGTACACCCACAAGGTAGCCATCAGCAACCATCGCATCAGCAATATGGAGAACGGCAAAGTAACCTTTGACTACAAAGACTACGCAGACAACAGCCTGCAAAAAAAGATGGTGCTGGATGCCACGGAGTTCTTGCGCCGGTTCTGCCTGCATATATTGCCAAAAGGTTTTAGAAAAATGAGGCACTATGGTTTTTTAAGTAACCGTAATGCTGCTTCACTTGGCATCAGGCAGATGCAGATGGGGATCGTACCACAGCCCAAAGAAAAGAAAAAGAAAGAATGGAAAGAGGTGGCCAAAGAAAAGCTGCACTACGATGTGGATGCGTGCCTTTGTTGCAAAACAGGTGAAATGATTACCATATTTGCCTTTGATGCAAATGGACCGCCTGCCTGGGCAGTCAGTAAATACAACCAGCAACAGGCGGCTGCGGTAAAGAACACCTGATTTTTTTTAAATGCAAACTTATGGCAGGGGCAATGAATTGCCCTTACCTTAGCAAAAAGCAGCAAAAACGTCTTTTTAACAACCAAAAAGCACCTCAAATGCCAGCGTCACTCCTATATGCAGGCAAGAAAAAAACCAACCACCAAAAGGCTTACGGTCAGAGACCCGGATCCTCACATTGAAACCCCATAACTAAATACCCGGCTACCTGCGCTTTATTCAACAAAGGCTTATATCGAACCTTTGCGCATAGAAAAAACCTCCGTTTTTGCAGAGGTCGTTTGGCGCAAAGCTTCGTTTAAGCCCTATGTGGTGGCAGCATGGCTTTTGTTTGTCAGCCACTGCAATTCTTCATCTTTTCTATTTGCAAAATCAGGTCGTACTCCATTTTATGAGCTTTTTGCTGGAGATGCCAATCTTCAATCGTGATAAGAACACATTGAAGTCATTGCTCATTGTCAGTTTGTTGATTGTATTTTGTGCAGCTAAAAAGCTGCTTGCACAACAATATCCGACATATAAAAGATTCATTTGGAAAAAGCGAATTTATAATTTAGTGCCACGTTCCATTTAAACCCAGGGTCTGAGGTCATATGTGTATATAAGGTTGCGTTTACCTGACTCGATAAATACAACGGAAAAGTTTTAATTCCAAATACTGCTGTTGGGGAAAAAAATAAACCGTCCTCCCCATCAACATTAAATAAAAAATCTGAGGGAAAATACTGTAATACATTCTTTGGCTTACTGAAACTTCTGAAATGCTTAAAACAGTTGATAAGAAGTTAATTGATTTTATTGATTTTTTTTCAAGATTAAGGGCATTCCAGTAATTTAAACTGAGCGTAGTTTTTTTGAAATCAAATAAGATGGAATGAGTTTAGCAATCAAGTACCGTTCAGACTTATTTATTTTAACCATTTCTCCGCCTTGTAAAACTTCGGGATACGAAAACGCAAGACCGAGGGCTAAACCCGATTTGAACTTTAGTTTCTTTTTGTCCGTAATCAAATACATGAAAGAATTTCCCATACCCCAAGGTCTGCCGTCAATGCCATAATTTATATCCGGCTCATAACTAAATCTTTTTAGTTTTAAGTAAAAAAAGGCAGATATAGCAGGCTTGTCTAAAGAATACGCCGGTATTTGGGAAATGCCGTTAGAGGTTAGAATAATAACTCCACTTAGCTCCGGTTTGTACCTCGTAAAATCCTTTTGAGCTGCAATCCTTTGCACCTGAAGCATCAGGCATATTGCAATAGCAATTTTTATTATAATCATAATACTAAATTTGAAAAGAGTATAATCATTCTACTATTGCAACTCCTGTTCAGTCATCCTGCTTGCTTACAACGTTCGAGTATTTGCGAAAACAGGTAATTCATTGCTTGTCTGCCGGGTACAAATGCGCAATTGAAAATATAATGTTGAAGTAAAAACTAAAAGCTAAATTTATAAATGTCAGCCCTAACCGCTGCTGATAGTAGCACATATCCGATGTTACATTGTCCAGCCTTGCTTTTGCAAATACATTTGTTGTAGGCAGTTTATTCTTAAACGCACATTATGTTTTTTCTCCAACAGCTACAACCATTTCGCATGGTCCAACAAAGCCGTTTTCATTTTCAAACTTTTGAAGTTCCCTTTCAATTTCCTCCCAAACCGATTCTTTCTCTATGTCAGATAAACCGCTCATCATTTGATGCAAAGCGCCAAATGATTCTTTTTCAAACCGTACGCACTCTTTTGCCGATGAGAGCTGCAAAGGAGAATCAACAAGTTCGTATTGTACATTTTTAAATCCCGCTTGTAAAAATGTTTTTTCAAGAATGCCTTCTGCCCCTAAACTGAAAGGTCCAGGTTGCCCTGGCAATGGAGGTGACAGTTTTGCCCGATTGCGAATAATGGAAACAGGAACAGAGAAAAATTTATTCATGTCAGGAGTTGAATAAACAATGGCTGCCACTTTCCCGCCAGGCTTTAGCACTCGAAGCATTTCCTTCAATGCTTTTTGCTGGTCGGGGAAATAGATAAGTCCAACCCTTGAAATAACGGCATCAAATGTTTCATTTTCAAGCATAAGATTTTCGCCATCCATTACTTTTGTCTCTATGTTATTAACTCCTTCCTGTTGTGCCAATTGCTTTGCATACTCTAATATATTAGGTGAAATGTCAGTAGCCAAAACATAACCTGAAGCACCAACTTTTTTTGCTGTCGTGATAGATTGTTCACCTGCTCCCGCTGCAATATCAAGGACACGGTGTCCGATGGTGATGCCCGCCATCTCCAACATTTTTTGTGTTGCTTTACCAAGCCATTGATTAAGTGTAGGACTCCACCGATACCATGCTTCTGCTGCTGTTTGCCATTGGTCGTGAGTAGTGTTTTTGTACTTGACAGGGTCAAATTGAGGAGTAGTTGTTTCCATAATATCATTTTTAGAATTGAAAGTTAATGAATTGTCTTACCCTGAAATTGGTTGACTATTTTTTTTGGTTA